>CAIQGU010000403.1 GCA_903871435.1 uncultured Burkholderiales bacterium
AGGGTTGCCACCGTGGCCAGGCAAATCCGCTTGCTGGAAATCATGGTGCTCACTCTTCTCGCCGCCCGTGAGGTTCCAGGCGCGCCGAAAAAGGCCGGATTGTAAGCCCAAGCAGCCCTTACTTGAGCGACAGCACCCACTTCACCAGCGAATCGGCCTCGGCCTCGCTGACCTGCTTGTTGGCCGGCATGGGTATCTTGCCCCAGACGCCGGTGCCGCCTTCACGCACCTTTTTGGCCAGCCGGGCGGCCGCACCGGGGTCGTTGGCATATTTTGCGGCCACGTCCTTGTACGCAGGGCCGACAACCTTGTGGTCGACGGCATGGCAGGCCAGGCAGTTTTTCTGCTTGGCCAGTTCCGCCTGAGCCAGGGCACTACCACTGAAGGCTAATCCGAGGATCGCGGCAACGAGCAGCTTATTCATGGGGGGTCTCCGGTTTTATATTGTGCGAACGCAAGGGCGTTGCGAACGAGTTTGATCACGATTTTGAGTTTAGCTTGTGCGCTGCAGCGCCCCGGTACCGGTCTGGCGATTATTTGCGCTGGATCAGTTCTTTTTGCGTCATCCCCCGGGGGCCCGTTCAAACGATAATAGGGAGGTGCGCGAGGCGGGCTCCCCTGGCATCAGATCCGGACCCCATCGCCGCCGATACGCCATCGCCCGGCGGCCTGCGTAGGCTATTTCAGGCCTGGAACACACGCCATGTGGTTGCTCTGGTTCTCCCTTGCCCTGCTGCTGCTGCGCTATTTCGAGGTCAGCGTGTTTGCCACCTTGTCCTGGTGGTGGGTAGCCTTGCCCTTTGCCTGCGCGTTTGTCTGGTTCGAGTTCATCGAACCGCGCCTGGGACTGCAAAAAAAGAAGGCGATGGACGAAATGGAAGCGGCCAAACAGGCGCGGATCAAGCGCGCCATGGAAAACGAACACACCCGCCGCTCCCGCTGAGGGCGAAAAAGCCGGCTGGATTGCACCGGCTGGAAAGCAAAAACCCCCGCATTGACGGGGGTTTTTGCTGGGGCACGACTTTACCGCGGATCAGCAGCAGGATCAGCCGCAGGCCCCGGTAAACCCGCAGGCCGTGCAGAACTCGCAACCATCACGCTTGATCATGGCGGCTGCGCCACATCCCGGGCATACCTTGCCCTTGATGGGCGCGGTGGAGACGTCCGACGACGATTTGCGCAGTTCCGGCATGGCCAGGATGCCGGCCGAGCGGATGGCGCGCCCGTCATCGTCGAGTATGCCCAGCACCTTGTAGCGGTGCAGCAGCAGGCCGGCGATGTACGACACGGTGCTGGGGTAGATGCCCGAGCGGTCGCCTCCCGGCACGGGCGCCCAGAAATCGCCGTTCTGCTCGCCGAAATTGAGCAGCTTGCGCAGTTTCATGCCGACCCAGTTGGCATCGACCACCCGCATGTCCAGCGAAATCAGCTTGCACAGGCCATCGAGGACGCGCGGATACTCGCCCGCCAGCCAGATGGAATAGGGCCGGCGGCTGCCATCGGGCAGGGTGAGTTCCTTGACACCCAGGACGAAGTCGTCCCCCGTGTTGGGGTTGTTGACGTCCACCGTCCAGCTCATGGTACCGGCGGGCCCGGCCTTGGGTTCCTTGCGCGAAAAGAGCGCGTCGAGCACGGGCGTTGGCTGCGCGTCGAGGTCCTTGAAGGTGCCCAGCTCATCGCAGCGCCAGCGCACGATCTGCGCGAAAGCACCCACGACGCCATTGACCCAGATGGGGTTGCCATTGGGCGGGAAGGGCAGCATGAACCCCTGCTCGTCGCGCGAGCGCGCCAGGGCATCGAGCTTCATGCGGAACCAGGCGCGGTCTTCCGAGCGCATGTCCATGGACAGCGACTTGGCGATGGCGCCCAGGCCGCGCGGTTGCTCTGCGCCGTTGACCCAGACCTCGAAGGCGGCGGGTGGATTGCCGGTCTGACCGATGAAGATGGCGAAGGACTCGTTGCGCGAGGGGATCTCGACCATGTAGGTCCACGCCAGGTTGCCGCCGGAGAGGTCCGGACGTCCCGGCCATTTCAGGCTGGCCAGGGCCGGCTGGGGCGTGAAATCCAGGCGCACGCGGCGGTTGGCGTCATCACTGCCGTCGTTGGCCAGCGCGGGCGTGGCGCCATCGATGACGGTTTGCGGCAGCGTGGCCTTGGGCGTAACCGACAGCACCTCGCCGATCACGTGGTTGGGCCGATAGGTGGTGATGCCCTTGAGACCGGACCGCCATGCCTCGAGGTAGATCTTGCGGAATTCCTCGAACGGATAGTCCTCGGGCACGTTCACCGTCTTGCTCACCGCCGCATCCACGTAGGGTTGCACCGCGGCGATCATGTGCATGTGGTCGAGCGCGGCCATGTCGAGGGCGCTGACGAAGCTCTCCGGCAAAGCATCGCCGTTGCCGCCCATGAGCTTGTACAGGCGGAAGGCGTAGTCCTCCACCTGGTATTCCTGGCGCGTGCCATCGGCCATGCGCTTCTTGCGCGTGTAGGTCCACGAGAACGTGGGCTCTATGCCCCCGGAAGCGTTGCCCGCGAAGGCCAGCGAGATGGTGCCGGTGGGTGCAATGGACAGCAGGTGCGAATTGCGGATGCCGTGGATGCGGATCTGCCGCTGTATTTCCTCGGGCAGGCGCGAGGCAAAGCGCGGCGCGGCAAGATACTGGTCCGCGTCCAGCAGCGG
>CAIQGU010000404.1 GCA_903871435.1 uncultured Burkholderiales bacterium
AACCATCGCAATCCCACGCGCCACCTGCAGATCGGTCAGCATGTTGACCACCTGCGCCTGAATTGAAACGTCCAGCGCAGAAACAGGCTCATCACAAACCAACAACTTCGGGTTCGTCGCCAGCGCCCGCGCCAGCACCGCCCGCTGCCGCTGCCCGCCGGACAATTCATGCGGATGCCGCGCCGCATGATCGGGCCGCAGACCCACATCCACCAGCAACGCCGCCACGCGCTCCTTCCGCTCGGCAGCATTGCCGATGCGGTGAATAACCAGCGGCTCCTCAATCTGCTGCGCAATTGTCAAACGCCGGTCCATCGCCCCCAGCGGGTCCTGAAACACCAGTTGCATCTTCGCCCGCATATCCCGCCATTCGGCACTCCGAGGCACCGGCATCGCCGCACCCTCGAACGTCACGCTGCCCTCGCTCGGCCGTTCCAGCCCCAGCGCCATCCGCCCGGTGGTGGATTTGCCGCAGCCACTCTCACCGACAACACCCAGCGTCCGCCCCGGCTGCACCGAGAACGAAATGCCATCCACGGCGCGCACCTTCACCGGCCGGCCGAACAACCCGCGCCGCGTGGTATAAATCTGAGCCGCATCCGTCACATCCAAAAGGCTCATGCCGCAACCGCCTCATTCAAATGCACGCAGGCAGCGTCATGATCCCTTCCCAACGCCTGAAACGGCGGCATCACCGCACATGCCCCATCCGCCCGCTCACATCGCGGTGCGAACGCACAGCCCGGCGGCAAATTCCAAGGCTCCGGCACACCGCCTGGAATGGCCGAAAGCCGCCGACGCGGCCCTACCATATCCGGCAACGCGCCGAGCAAACCCTGCGTGTAGGGGTGCGCAGGGCGGGCGAACAATTCCTCACTCGGGGCCTGCTCCACAATCCGCCCGGCATACATCACGCACACCCGGCTGCACATATCCGCGACAACGCCGAGATCGTGGCTGATCAGCACCAGCGCCATGCCCGTCTCGGCCTGCAACCGTCGCAGCAAATCCAGAATCTGCGCCTGAATCGTTGCATCCAAAGCCGTCGTCGGCTCGTCCGCCACCAGCAGCTCCGGCTGCCCCGCCAGTGCCATGGCGATCATCACCCGCTGATTCTGCCCACCGGACATCTCATGCGGATATACGTCGATGCGCTGCGCCGGGTTGGGAATGCCCACCATCTCGAAAAGCCGCCGCGTTTCTGCTCGCGCCGCCGCGTCATCCATCCCACGATGCAGCGTCAGCGCCTCACATACCTGCCGTCCCACTGTCTGCACCGGGTTCAGTGCCGTCGCTGGGTCTTGAAAGATCATCGCAACCCGCCCGCCGCGCACGTCATCGAGCACGGCAGGTGCCGCCCCCAGCAACTCCGCCCCATCCAGAGTCACGGACCCGCTCACCGCTGCCTTCTTCGGCAAGAGCCCAAGTGCCGCCAGCCAAGTGACAGACTTGCCGCACCCGCTCTCGCCCACGAGCCCCACTGCCTCACCTTTGCCGATATCAAGGTCGATGCCGCGCAATGCTGGCAGCCCGTTGAACTTCACAGTCTGGTCGGCCACGACTTCCACAGGCGGCTCGCAGGCCGCACCGCACTCGCAGGTG
>CAIQGU010000405.1 GCA_903871435.1 uncultured Burkholderiales bacterium
ACTGCCAAGAAGGCAAAGAAAGCAGCAAAGAAGGCCCCGGCCAAGAAGGCCCCGGCGAAGAAAGTCGTCGCCAAGAAAGCTCCGGCCGCCAAGAAGGCCGTCGCCAAGAAGGCTCCGGCCGCCAAGAAGGTCGTTGCGAAGAAGGCCAAGGTTGCCCGCAAGCCCAATGCGGCTTTCATGAAGCCGCTGACCCCCGTTGGCCCGCTGGCTGCCGTCATCGGCTCCACGCCGCTGCCGCGCACCGAGGTCACGAGCAAGATCTGGGCGTACATCAAGAAGAACAAGCTGCAGGATTCCGTCAATCGCCGCAACATCAACGCCGACGACAAGTTGAAGCCCCTGTTCGGTGGCAAGGCCCAGGTGTCGATGTTCGACCTGACGAAGTACGTCAGCAAGAACCTTAAGTAAGGCTTGCACCGGTTGCCGGCGCGGCATGTCCGCCCGGCGGCCGCTCTCCGGTCTCTCCGGAGTTGCGCAATGAAAAAGCCCGCCGGGGCACAACCCGGCGGGCTTTTTTGCAATTGCGGATTGCGGCGGGGCTTTGCGCGCGCAACCCCTCAGCCCTGCGCCCAGCGGGAATGGCGGGGCAGCGATACCTGCAGAAACGCCATCTGGTCCGCGAGGATCCGGCGATTGCTCAGGATGAAGCCTTCGTTGCGGCACACTGCATAGGGCACGTACAGCAGCGGCATGTTCGCTTCCTCGGGGCGGCGGCTGCCCTTGCGGGTATTGCAGGAGCGACACGCGGTGACCACGTTGGTCCATTCATGGCGTCCGCCCCGCGATACGGGGTGGATGTGTTCTACGGTGAGATCGGCTTCGCTGCAGTGCGATCCGCAGTAGGCGCAGATCTGGCGGTCACGGGCAAACAACCGGTACTTGCTCAGCCCTACGTGACCGCGGCTGGGGCTGCGGTGGCGGCCGCGGATCATGACGATGGAACTGCTGACCACGCAGGAGCGTTCGCCGGAGAGTTCCTGCAGCCCTCCCGACATGGAGAACCGGGTATCACCGAGGTCGTGGACCACCTTGCCGGAAGCGTAGTATCGGGCGGCACGCGTCAGCGCCGCCCATCGCACCGGTTGTCCGAGCGAGTCGACGATCAGAATGCGAGGGGGTGTCTCTGGGCCGCGCATACACGCATATTGCCACTTCGGACCGAACTTTGCATGACTGCCCTCAAGCCCAGCAAGGCCGCTGCCAAAGACCACCGCGCCAACTTGGCAATTCCGACGCAGGCCGCCGAACCCGTTGAGCGGGAGCTCAAGCTGCGGTTGCGCCCACAGGACCTCGCGCATTTGCGGGCGCGCCTGGATGCGCGTGCGCCGTCGCGCACGGAGGCCGTGGACAGCATCTACCTCGATACCCCTGATCGACGCCTGGCGCGGGCGCGCGCAGCGCTGCGCCTGCGCGCGCTGGGTACAGGCCGCCGCCGCTGGGTGCAAACGCTCAAGACCGACGATGACGGCGCCGCTTTTTCCGCGCGCGGCGAATGGGAAACCGCCGCACCGGGCGGCCGGCTGGCGCCGCAGCTGCTGGCCGACTCTCCGCTCGAGCGCCTGCTGGGGACCGGCGAAGGCGTGGACGGCGCCGCTCATCTCAAGCACCTTGCCCCGATTTTCCGTACCCGGTTTACCCGCACCATCTGGGATATCGCGGTGCCGGGCGGGCATATCGAGGCGGTGATCGACGACGGCCAGGTCGAGGCCGGCGCGGCCTGCGAGCCCATATTGGAGGCCGAACTCGAGCTCAAGGGCGGGCAGCCCGAAGCCGTCTGGCAACTAGCCATTGCCCTCACGGGCGGCGGCGCCGGTGGGCCGCGCCTGGCCCTGCTGCCGTACGGCGACTCCAAGGCGGCGCGCGGCTACCGGCTGGCTGCGGGCGTGGCAATCCGGCCGCGGTCGACCCGGCCGTCGTTCGAAGGCGACGGGCTGCTGGAAGCCGCTGCCGTGGCGCGCATGCTCATCGCCCAGGAAATGATCGGTGTGCTGGCCAATGCCGAAGGGCTGCGCAGCGGCAATGACACGGAATTCGTGCACCAGGCGCGCATCTGCCTGCGGCGCATGCGCGCCTGCCTCGACATCCTGGACGTTCGTCTGCCGGCACCCCTGGACGACGGCCTGCGTGTCTGGAGCGAGCGCTTTGGCCGCGTGCGCGATTGGGACGTGTTGTGTCAGCAGCAGCTGCCGCGGCTTATCGATGACCTGGGTTCCGCAGATCCGGCCGCCTGGGAACGCATCACGGTGGCTGCGCATCGCCACCGGGACGCGGCCACCCAGCAGCTGCGGCAGGCACTCGAGTCCGCTGCATTCGCCCATCTCGTCCTGCGGCTGCTGCAGTGGAGCGCAATCTCCGGGGCGGCCGGCGGCAAGGGTGCGGACAAGCCGGTGGGCGCGCAGGCGCTCAAGGCCATACGCAAGCAGATGCAACGGGTGGGCGAGGCCGGCCGCAACTTTGCGGAGGTTTCACCCCGGCGCCAGCACCGCATACGCCAGCAGGCCAAGACCGTGCGCTACGCCATCGACTGCCTGGCGCCGGTTTTGCCGCACCGGCTGCAGGGCGCCGTGCGGCGTGCGCTGGTGCGGTTTCAGGACGCGGCGGGACGGGTCCAGGACAGCAGCGTTGCGGCGGCAGCCGTGCAGCGCCTGACGCGCTCAGCAGCATTGCACCGGGAACTTGCGGCCTGGGCTGCCCAGCGCCGCGCCAAGCCCGCGCAAAAAGCCCAGCGTCTGGCGGCGCGCCTCAGCGCTTGAGGGCTAGCCGCGGCTCGGGCATCTGGGCCGGCCGCACGGCATTACCCTGGCCGAACCCGGCGCCGATGCTGGTGGCCTGCTCCACCTGTTCGGCGGTCTGCAGCCCGGCCACGATCAGCCATTCTTCCTTGACCCCGGCCACGCGCGCTTCCAGCGCGAGGTTTTTCCATGCTTCGTCATGCTGTGAGGTGGGCACCAGCACCTTCGCGAATTCCGGCTCAATGAGCGCGAAGGCGCCCAGTTCCATGGCCATGCGCGGTTCTGTCACCCGCATTCCGACGGTGATCTGCTGCGCGCGCAGGTAGTCGACGAATGCCCGTATCCGGTACTGGGATTTCACCAGGCCGAGGGAGCCACGCAGCATCACCACCAGCCGGTGCGCCACCAGGGCATTGGCGCGCAGTTTCTTGTCGATGCGTTCGTCGTACTTTTGCACGGTACCGAAGGACAAGGTAACTCCCACCTGCTCGGTCTCCTCGCGCGCCAGCATGCCCAGGCCGTGTTCGAGGCCGAGCAACTGGATGCGCGACCACTGCACCGGGGACGGGGTGAATCCCTCAGCCCAAAGGTAGACCTCGTCGAACCAGCGCAGCGGTGTCTGCAGCGATCGCGTGGGCCAGATGGTTGCGCAGACGTCACCGGCGGGAGCGGTTTCCATCTCGCTGCAGATGGTTTTGGCTGGCCAACGGTAGGCAGGTGTCATTGCAGCCCGGAAGCTGGGGGTAAGTAGGGACGACGACCGGGCCGCCGCGGGCAAGGCATTCGTGACATGGCGGAAAGATACCCGGTTTCGCCCAGCGCTGGCTTCCCAGCAAATGCGGGATGGGGAAGTCCCTCAGACCCATTGGTACGCTCCGCGTGGGCGCCCGGCCCGGGCATGATCCTCGTCAAGAGAGTTGGCCATCCGTCGCCGCGGCAGGCGCCGCTGGGCTGATCGCGGCCTTGCCAGCCGTACAATCCGCGCATCGGTGCAACGCAAGAACAGGAATGAAGGCCTCCGCGCATAATCTTCGGTTGGCAATGGTTCCACGTTCCGTGGCCCTGGTGGGAGCAACCGATCGGGCCGGGGCTCTGGGGCGGGACGTCATGCACAACCTGCTCGAGGGCGGGTTCCAGGGCGAAATCTTCCCGGTCAATCCCAAGCACGCAACCGTGGGCAAGCAGCGTTGCTACGCGAGCCTTGCCGAACTCCCGCAGGTACCCGATCTGGTCGTCATCGTTACCCCGGCGGCTGCCGTGCCGCAGGTGGTGCAGCAGGCCGCCGCGCGCGGTGTACCGGGCGTGCTGGTGCTCTCAGCGGGATTTGCCGAAGCCGGGCCCGAAGGCGTGGCCCTGCAAAAGCACACGCTGGAACTGGCGGGACAGGCCGGTCTGCGGCTGATCGGCCCCAACTGTCTCGGTCTCATGCGGCCCTCGATCGGACTCAACGCCACGTTTGCGCGCACCCCTGCGCGGGTGGGTAACATCGGCTTGGTGTCGCAGTCCGGCGCGGTTGCCGCCGCCTTGCTCGATTACGCGTGGTCGGCCGGCTTTGGGTTTTCCTCGGTGGTTACCACCGGGGACGCCTCGGACGTCGAGTTCTCCGACGTGGTGGACTTCCTGGCGCTGGATCCGCAGACGCGCAGCATCATCCTGTACGTCGAGGGTGTGCAGCGTCCGCGGCAATTTCTCTCCAGCCTGCGGGCCGCGGCCAGCATCAAGCCGGTGATCGTGCTCAAGGCGGGCCGGCACGCGGCCGGATCCCAGGCTGCGCTCAGCCACACCGG
>CAIQGU010000406.1 GCA_903871435.1 uncultured Burkholderiales bacterium
CACCATGCATCTGGCCGCCGGCTACCTCACTTTGGTGGTGCTCACGGCGCGGCTGGGCGCCGGGGTGGCGGTGGGGCGGCGCCATGTCCTGCAACTGCCGCGGCCGGGCCGCCCTTTTTCACCTTCCGCGGCACAGGTAAAATTCATACAGGCGCGGTTCGCCCCGAACCGCATCGGGAGTCCATCGTGCCCATTTACGAATATGCCTGCGGCGACTGCGGCAGTGAGTTTGAGACGCTCGTGCGTCCGGGCGTTGCGCCCGCATGCCCCTCCTGCGCCTCGAGCGTGCTCGAGAAGAAAATTTCCGCGCCTGCTGCCACCGGCCTCGCGGCCGCGCACAGCCACGCCGGTCCTTGCGGATCCTGCGGACATCCCAGTGGTCCGGGCTCCTGCGCGCTGAACTGACGCGGTTTTACTGGGGCAAAATTGAAGCGTATGCACACAGCAAGACCCGTTTGGTTGCTGCCCTGTCTGGCCACCGTGCTGTGCCTGGCCGCCACGGCCGCGCCCGCCGCCGACTGGCACACCACCGTAACGCAGTTCGCCGCCCAGCACTTTCGCAATCCCGCCTGGGGCTACTCGCATAATCAGCGCGACTACGCCCTCGCGCGCCAGCTGGCTGCGGAGGATCACGTAAGCCTCGACGATGACGTGCTGTTCGCGGCCGCCTATCTGCACGACATCGCCGCTTTTGCTCCCTGGGGTGGCGACGAACCGCCGGATCACTCCGACGTCGGCGCCGACGTCGTGGGCTCGGTCCTCAAGGACACGGGCTTTCCCATGGCCAAGCTCGACGCCGTGCGCGGCGCCATACGCACGCACATGTACTACCGTGATCCTGTGGGTCCGGAAGCCACTTACCTTCACGACGCCGATGCGCTCGACTGGTTGGGCGCCATCGGTATCGAGCGCGTCATCGCGCTGGCCGATCCCAACGGCGGCGATCCGGACGGCCCCAAGGTCGTGAAAATGCTCGAAGAAAATCTCGAGAAAGTGCCCTCGCGCGTGGTGTCCCCGGCAGGCCGCGCGCTGGCCGGGCCGCGGCAAGCCGAGCTCGGAGCCTTCCTCCAGCAACTCAAGCGCGAGTCAGCCGAGTACCACAACTTGTAAGACCCGGCGGCGCAATGTGCGCCGCCGCACGAATTTCCCATCTGCGCCCGCGCATACTGTCCCAACGACGATATCGTTGTTACGGGAACCATGCCATGAGCGCACATCATCACGCTGTCGTCTGGGTCGATCACGACGAGGCCAGGATCTTTCAAATCGAGGCCGCTACTCCGTCGCGCATCGTCCTGCATTCCCATGTTTCCCTGCAGCGCCTCCACCATCGCGAGAACCCGGATCCGCGCGCTCCGCCGCCCGTCGACAAGCAGTTCTACGACCGGATCGCCGCCGCACTGGACCACACCGGCGGCACGCTCATTACCGGGCCGGGCAACGCCAAGTACGAACTCGATGCTTACCTGCGCCAGCACCGGCCTTCTCTGGCCACGCTGGTGAACGCGGAGAACCTGCGCGTCCACCCGGGCGACGCGGCACTGATGGCCATTGCCGCCAGCCGCTTTCCCGTGGTGGCCTGAGCGCGTGAGCTTTCTGGGCGCGCCACCGGCACTGCTGTTTGGCGCGCTACTGCTATGCCTGATGTGTTCCGCACTGGGTTTCTGGCGCACGGTCTACTTCGTGAGCCTGGGTTATGCAATCTCCATTGCTGGGCAGGCCGTGGCGGCGGCCGTGGTGTATCGCACCACGCTGGCCGGCTGGCCGCTGGCACAGTTGGTGGCGCTCGCGCTCTATGGCCTGCGGCTGGGAAGCTTCGTGATCGTCCGCGACGAGTCGGACAGTTACCGGCAGGAGCTGCGGCAAACGCGCAAGCAGGCGCCACCCATGGGAGCGTGGACCGGTGTTGCCGTCTGGGTGGGTGTCTCCGTGATGTACGTGCTCATGTTCCTGCCCGCGCAGCTGGTGCTGGCAGCCCAGTCGCGCGGCCTTGCCCTGTGGTCGGCGCCTGCGGGCGTGGCCTTGATGGTGTTGGGTCTGGCTTTGGAAGCCGCCGCCGACTGGCAGAAGTCGGCCTTCAAGCGCCGCTATCCGGAGAAAATCTGCACCAGCGGACTCTTTCGCCTGGTGCGCTGCCCGAACTACCTGGGCGAAATGCTGTTCTGGTTGGGTAGCTGGGCGGCCGGCACCGCGGCCTATGGCAGTACGCTGGACTGGGTGCTCGCGACCCTGGGCCTGTTGTGCATCGAGGGCGTCATGCTGGGAGCTACCCTGCGCCTCGAGCGCAAGCGCAATACCCGTTACGGCGCAGATCCTGCCTATCAGGTCTACGTGCATTCGGTCCCGGTGCTGTTTCCGCTGGTGCCGCTCTATTCCCTGGCGCGCTCCCCGGCGCCCCGCTGATGCGGCAACGCGTCTGCCTGGCCGGCGCCACCGGATACCTCGGTACCCGGCTCAGTGCGCAGCTGCGCGCGGGCGGCTTTCCGCTCACCGCGATCGTTCGCAGCGGTGGACGCGGCGCGCCCTTGAACCACCTGCTGGAGCTGGGCGCAGATCTCGCCTTTGTCGATGCCGCCCGCCACGAGCCCTATGCCGCGGCGATGACCGGCGTGGGAACGGCCATCTCCTGCATGGCCTCGCGCAACGTGGCGACCGACGCCCACAGCGATTTCTGGGCTATCGATCGCGATGCCAATATCCGCTTCGGCCGGGCCGCCATCGATGCTGGCGCACGGCAACTCATGCTGGTGGCAACCTTCGAGGGACAGGCGTCGCGCACCTGTACCGCGTTCAGCGACGCCAAGGAACAGGCCGTGGACGCCTTGACGATGGCTTGCGCGGCTGCTGGCGTCGCCTTCATCGTGATACGGCCAACCGCTTATTTCAGCGACCTCACCGATCGCGCCTTCCTCGCCGTGGCGTCGGCACATCGGTACGTGGAAATCGGCGACGGCGCCACGCGGATCAATCCGGTCGATGGCGACGATGTCGCGGCTTTCATGGTTGCGCGCGCAGCCGAACCGGGTACGGCAAGCCGGCAGTATCCGCTGGGCGGTCCCGACACGTTCACCTTTCGGGAAATCGGCGAACTCGCCGCCGAAGTCCTGCAATGCCGGCGCGACTTCCGCGTGGCCGCGATTCCCCTGGCACTGCTGGAGGCCGGGGCGCGACTTGCCGCCGCTGGCGGCGTGGTCTCCCGCCCCTTGCGCCGATGGGCGGCCCTGCTGCGCTGGATGATCTACGCCGGCACCCACGACGCCGTTGCGCCCAACTGCGGCCGCCGGACCTTGCGCGATCACTATCGTGCCAAGGTAACGACGCTGCAGTTTTGATCCGGCTTGTGAACCACCCGCGAATCCGCCGGGGCGCGCCGGCTACCGGGCGCGCATCTCCCGCGCCGCCTCGCCAACTTCCTTGACGCAGGCCTGCGCCTCACCCTGCGCCTGGCCCACTGCCGTGCGCATGGCCGTTGCAGCGTCTTTGAGCGCGGCCTCCGCGTGACGCTGAAACGCATCGAGCGCGGTCATTGCCATCCGCATGTGTATCTTGGCCGCATCGTTCTGCGCGCCCAGCGCCTTGCGTATGGATTCGGCCACCGCGCGCGCCTTTGTTTCTGCGGCCTGCAGGTCGGCCTGCAGGATTTCTGCCTGGCGCGCTGCCGCATCGTTGACAGCCGTATGCAGCCCCTGCGCGGAGGTGCGGACATTGGCGAGCGCTTCCTTGATCTGCGTATCCATGATGGTGGTTTCCTTGAAAGCGATGATCTGGAGTGGCGCGACGGACCACCCCGGGGAGTTGCCCGCGCGCCGCCAGGATCATGGATACGCCTTCCACCGCCCTGGGTCGGTTCGGTGGACCACACCACTCATGCGAAGCGGACTACCGCGGCTGCTCGATGGTCGGCAGGTACTGGGGTGGCAGGCGCGCATGCGCCGCCTGTTCAAAGGAGTACCCGTAGCCCAGCAGCGCGCCCTCGCTCCACGCCGGGCCGATGAACGACAGCCCCACCGGCAGCCCTGCCACCTGCCCCATCGGCACTGAAAGGTGCGGATAGCCCGCGATCGCGGCCACGCTGCCCGCCGAGCCACCGACGAAATTGTCCTTCAGCACGGAATCAATCAGCCACGCAGGGCCCAGCGTAGGGGCGATCAGCACGGCAACATCGTTCGTTTTGAGCATCGCATCGATGCCGCTGGGCCCGCTGGCCGGGCGGATATCGCTAATCGCCTTTTGGTATTTCTCGTCGCCAAGGCCGCCCGTGTCCTGCGACTTGTCGAAGAGCTCCTGCTGGAAATAGGACATTTCCTCATTGCGGTGCGATTTGTCGAAGGCGATCACGTCCGCCAGCGTTCGCGCCGGAACCTTCCTGGGGTCTGTTGTCGCGAGGTATGCGTTGAGGTCGACCTTGAGTTCCGTTATCAGTTCGAACAATTCCGCCGGCCCGACATCCACCTTGTTGGGAAATTCCGTGATTTCCACGGGGACGGCTCCCAGCGCCTTGAGCGTCTCAATGGCCTTGTTGAAGACGATTTCCGTTTCCGGGTGAAACCCCGCGGAGAACCGCATGACGCCAACGCGAACGCCCGCAAGGGCAGTCGTCTTGAGAAATCGCGTGTAATCCGCGCGGTGCGCGTCGGCAAGGACCGTCGCGGCGTCCTTGGGGTCGGATCCGGCAAGCGCCGAAAGTATCACGGCGGCATCCGTCACCGAGCGCGCCATCGGCCCTGCTGTGTCCTGCGAATGGCTGATGGGCACGATGCGCGTGCGCGACACCAGCCCCACGGTCGGCTTCAGGCCTACCAACCCATTGACTGATGCCGGACAGGTGATGGAGCCATCGGTTTCGGTGCCGATGGCGGCGGCCGCAAGGCTGGCAGCCGCCGCCGCGCCGGATCCGGAGCTTGACCCGCAGGGCGAGCGATCCAGCACATAGGGGTTGCGGGTCTGGCCGCCCACTGCGCTCCAACCGCTGATGGAATGTTCCGACCGGATATTGGCCCACTCTGATAAATTGGTCTTGCCCAGGATGATGGCGCCCGCAGCCTTCAGGTTCGCCGATACCGGGGAATCGCGCAAGGTGGTATTGGACTTGAGCGCCAGCGAGCCTGCCGTAGTTGCCGTCCCGTCGCTGGATTCGATGTTGTCCTTGAGCAGTATCGGGATGCCGGCAAGCGGCCCCAGCTTGGCGCCGCTCTTGCGCAGCGCATCGGCGGCTCGCGCTTCATCGATAGCCTTGGGGTTGAGGGCGATGACAGCGTGCAGGGATGGATTCAACGAGGCAATTCTTGCCTGATACGCCTGTACCAGTTGCTCCGATGTGACCTTGCCCGCGGTCAGATCGCGGTTCAGGTCGGATAGCGACTTCTCGACGACGTCGTAACCGGGCGCGGCGTAAACCGGTAACGCAGCCAATCCAAGAGCCGCAAGGACCCAGTTCCAACGCATAGCTACCATTCTGACTCCACGGAATTGCCTGCCATCGAGGACAACGGTTAAATTGCCGACACTCTGCGATTTTGCTGTTGTGTTTCAAGGAGCGTTGCATACCGGGCAGCCGCGGTCAAGATGCGCATGGGCAAGTGCGACTACTATCCCTGCGCATCGTTTCACTCCGGGGAGCTCCCATGCAGCAAACATGGACGTACCGCTTCGCTTGCCTGCCGCTCCTGACCCTGGTGTCGTCGACGGCGTTTGCCTGGGGCCAGGAGGGTCATTCCATCGTTGCCGAAATCGCCCAGCGGCGGCTGAGCGCCGAGGCGCAGCAGGGCGTCGCGGCGGCACTGGGCGCGGGCGTATCGCTGGCTTCGGTTTCCAGCTGGGCCGATGGCCAGCGCGTTGTCCACCCGGAAACTACCAACTGGCACTTTGTCGATATCCCGCTGCAGGCCGGGGCGTACGACGAGCAGCGCGATTGCGCTGACAACCCGGGCCATGGTGACTGCGTGGTGCGGGAACTGCAGCGCTTGCGCACCGAACTGCGCTGCCAACCCACGCTCGAGGGGCGGCGGGACGCGCTGCGCTACGCGGTTCACTTCGTGGGCGATCTGCACCAGCCGCTGCATACCGTCGGCGAGAAGATGGGCGGCAACCAGCAGGCCGTGCATGGGTCGATACGCGGCCTCACCTGCAAGCGCAACTGCGAGCTCGGTAACGAGACCGCCAATCTGCACGTGCTCTGGGACACCGCGCTGATCCGCCGCACGGTTTGGGACTGGGGCAGCTACGTAAGCCGCCTGGAGGACGGTCTGCTCCGTTCCCCGGATGTACAGCGCGCGGCGGCGACCTCATCACCGGCCGAGTGGGCAAACCAGACGCACGTTGTCGCGCAGTCCGTGTGGAACGACAAGATCTTTCCCGCGGACGGTTTGCTCGACGATCATTACTACGACGCGGTGCTGCCGCTGCTGGACCGTCAGCTCGCTCTGGCCGGGCTGCGCCTCGCGCAATTTCTCAATAGCGCCTATGGGGCTGCGGCGTGCCCGGCACCCGCACCGGCTGGTTAGGCCTCCCGGCATGGCTAGCGGGCAATCCGTGTGCCGACGTGCTCAGTCGTCGCTTTTCATCCAGCTTAAAGGCGCCGCCGGGCGCTTCTGGGATTTGCGGGTTCGCAGTACCGCGTCGTAGGCCTGGCGCCCGCCATTGAGTATGCTGGTCAGCAGGCCCTCGACATCGGCCTGCGTCAGCTCGGCGGCGTCGGGACGCAGCTGGCGCAAGGTCGCCGCCAGCGCATCACGCGGCGCGCTCTGGTGCGTGGCTGCCACCACCAGCATCGCGCTGAAGAGGTCCGGAAACGCCTGGCAGATGGCGCCGATGCGCTTGAGCGATTCCTTGGCCGGACTCTGGCGGTTGGGCGTGAGCCAGGGAACCTGCACGGAGGCGTGATCGCGCTCCGCCTCCAGCTGGCGCACGCGTGCCAGCAGGAACTCGCAATCGCCAGCTGCTGCGGCAAGCTGTTCCACTTCGGCGGCATTGCTGGCGGCAGAGTAACGTTGCGCCGCCAACTGCTCAATCGTGCTGCGCAATTCGGCGAGGGTGTCGTTGGCAGGGGTGCTCATCGTCCTGGGCTCGTTTGGGTTCGGGATGGAACGCCGGACAAAATACGGCTTGCTAGTTGCTGATGCAAGCGGCGTTGAGCAGCCCGATCGCAACGGAAAAGCAGGCCACCATGATGGCCGACGACATATGACCTTCCTCGATGCGCCGCGCCTGGCGCCGCAGCACCAGGAAAACCGCGAGTTGCACAGCGCAGGTTATGCCGGCCCAGGCCAGCATTTCCATCAGCGACTGCGTGTAGTAGATGGACGCCACCAGAGGAAAGGTAAATCCCAGAACCGCGCCGGCCAGGGTGAGGGAAACCGCGCTGTTGTCGTGTGCGATCAGCTCGAAGTCCCGATACGGGGTGAACTTTACGTAGATCATCACGAAGGCCAGCAGCAACAGCAGCGACACCGCGAAATAGCTCAGGAATGCAATGAGGGCCTGTCCCACAGGGGGTCCTTTCAGTCCAGGATGTAATGGGGAATGAAGTTGCTCATGTTGGTGGTCAGCGGCGTGGCATCCTCGCGCAGGCACATGCCAGCCGGTTGGCCATCCACCACCCAGGAGCCCACCACGGGATAGCGCCCGTCGAAGGTGGGTAACGGGCACAGCGCCTGATACACCTGCCCCTCCGCGCCATACGGCCCCGGGCTGCGTGCCACTACAACCCCGCCGGATACGAGCTCGATGTTGGCGCCCTCGCGCGAATACAGCGGCTTGCGCGCGTAGTCCGCCAGGCCGTGGGGATCGAAATACGCGGGCAGCAGGTTCGGGTGGTGCGGAAACAGTTCCCAGAGTATGGGTAGCAGGCCCTTGCACGAAAGCACCGCTTTCCAGGGCGGCTCGATGAACCGGCATGCGCTTTGCAGGATGTGCTCGCCGAACGGCTCGCGCATCAGCCATTCCCAGGGATAGAGCTTGAACAGGTTGACGATATTCGCGCCGTCGAGGTCAACGAAGACCCGCCGCTCGCTGTCCCAGCCGATCTGCTCGATGAAGATCTCGCGCGCTTCGCGGCCCGCTTGCACCACGGTGTCCATCAGGTAGGTGATGCACACCCAGTCTTCCTCATTGCCGTCCAGACAGGCCAGATGTACCGGACCTTCATCCGGCAAGGCGCGCCAGCGCTCGACCAGGCGTTCGTGCAAGGAATTGAACTGATCGTATTGGGGATAGCAGTCCTGCAGCCAGTACCACTGGCACACGGCCGATTCGAGCAGGGAGGTCGGCGTGTCGGCGTTGTATTCCAGCAGCTTGGGCGGCGAGCGGCCATCGTAGGCCAGGTCAAAGCGCCCGTAGAGCGAGTAATCGC
This sequence comes from uncultured Burkholderiales bacterium, assembly GCA_903871435.1. Taxonomy (GTDB): domain Bacteria; phylum Pseudomonadota; class Gammaproteobacteria; order Burkholderiales; family Burkholderiaceae_F; genus GJ-E10. The sequence goes on from CAIQGU010000406.1 coordinate 8,351, forward strand.
GGCGGCGCGCGGACGCGGCTATGCCTTCCCAGTAGGCCGGCGGTATGCCAAGTTGGGCCCAGCGCCCAGTGGCGACCACATGATCCAGCGCCTGCAGGCACAGCGCATGCAGTTCGGCCGTTGCCGATTCAATGGTCTCGATCTCGGCGCCAGTGAAGCGGTAGCAGGCGTCTTCCTTCCAGTAGCCATCGGCGCCGTGAAACGACAGCCCCTGGTCCGCCAACTTGGCGGCGAAATACCGGCGGGGTGTGCTGGGAATCCGCTGCATCACTCCCCCGCGGAAAAGCCATGGCCAATGCCGCCAAATCCCCCCCGGCTGATGGATCCCACGTGCAGCACCTCGCCGCTGGACGCATGCACACCGCTGGCGGCGACATTGGGCAATGGGCGCGTTTCGCCGTCGGGTCCTACCGTTACGGGGCGGTTGTTCTCGGAGTCCCAGTAATAGCGTGGCCCGTAATAGTAGGAACGGCCGCCGCTGTCATTGCGATTGCCGGGTGCGCACGGCTGGTCATTGCCCCAATCGCGCTGGCATTCTTCCAGCGACAGGTAGCGCTTCTGCTGCAGGTCGATGGGGTGATCCGGCGCGCAGCCGGGCAGGCTGGCGATGCTGCCAAGCACCAGTAGCGGTACAGCTCTTGAGCGCTTCACTTCCCAACTCCTCGCGGCGACGGCGCGAATCCTTATACGCGCCGTTGTCAGCGTCGGCAATCGGGATGGCAAATTGGCGGCCTTGGCACCGCGAATTCGTGGCATGGGCACCGACAACGCTTGCCCGTGGTGCAAGGGGTACCCCGCCCGCGTGAACTTGATCCCCTGTTTGGGAATGGGCAGCAATTGCCCCCGAATCTTCCCCATCAAAAGCGACAGTGACCGCTAACGATCGTTTGCCCCGTGTCGAAATACCCTTATCAAGCATCAGCCGAATGGAGGGCTGGCATGGAAACATCGGTGGACCTTTTAATTACAACCGAGCCCCTTACCGGCGGTGCGGACCTGGTGCTGCACGCGCCGCCCGAGCGCCGCCTGGGGCGCGAGCTGACGCCCGGCGTTGTGGAAGCAGTCCTCGCGCCGGATGCCGCGGCGCGCGACTCCGTCTATAACGCACTGATCGCGTCGGGCGCTCTGGCCATGGCGGCCCTGGATGGCGCCAATATCCGCTTTGCATCACCCGCCTTCCTCCAATTGGTGGGGCTGAACTCCACGCGGGGCGAGACCGCCACCTCGTGGTGCCGCCGCATCCACTCGGCCGACCGCCAGCGCGTGGTTACCCTGCTGGCCGACGCGGTCGACACCGGCCATGCGATATCCACCAGCTGCAAGATCACCGAACCCAGCGGCAGCGCCGTGCGCGTGCACCTGGCCGGATATCCGGCCGGGCTGCTGTCGCCCGGCGTCTACACCGTCTTGCTGCACGTCGATGTAGCGAGCCGCACCGCGCCCGTCGCCCCCAAGCTGCCCGAGCCGGTCCGGCGGGCATTTGCGCGCAGCCGCAACGAGATCCTCGACCGCGCGGGCGAGTTGCTGGTCGACGCGTGGCTCAAGACCGAATCCCTTGCCGTGCTGGCGGTCGGACTGAACGCGCCCGAGGCGGGCTGGACGGCGCAAAGCCGCGCGGCCGCGGCGGCAGAACTGATGGACCAGCTGCGGCCGTCCCTGCGCGACAACGATGTCATCGGCACCAACGGCGATGATGGTCTGATCATTGCCATTCCGAACCTGCGCGGCGCCAGCAGCGCCGGCATCGTGGCGGGTCGTTTGATCGAGGAGGCGCAAGCCGCCGGCCACGGATGGAATATCGGCATCGCGCTCTTCCCCGATGACGACCAGGAACTGAGCGGCCTGCTGGCCCATGCGGGCGCAGCGCTGGAACTCGCCCGGCAGTGTGGGCCCAACTGCTATTCGCTGGCCGAAACGTCCCTCAACCGCAGCCTGAATCCGGTCCCCATGCCCTGGGATGCGCAACTCAAGTCCGGCATGGCCGAACTGGACGCGCAGCACAGCCGCGTATTCGACCAGTTGCGCGCGCTGTCGCACGTCATTGGCACAGGGTCCGACCTGCCCGCTTTGCAGGCGGGGATGGACGAGATCATGGCGTCGCTCGCGGCGGATTTTCAGCTTGAGGATGCCCTGATGCAGGACCACCCAGGTTCGTCGGCCGAGGCCCACCGCAAGGAGCACGCGCGCGTGCTGCGCAATGTGCGGCTGCTCGCCCACGCCGACACGCGCCAGGGTCTCGCCCTTGCCGCCCGCTTCGTTCACGAGTGGCTCAAGCACCATATCCGCGAGTTTGACGCGCCGCTGGTGGCGTCTACCTACCGGCCGCTGTGGTAAGCGAGGCTTGGTAAGCGAGGCTTGGTAAGTCAGGCTTGGTACGTCAGACTTGGTAAGTCAGGGCAAAAGGTCCGGCTGCCGGAGGGCCGGACCGTCGGCTATTCCAGCACGATAGTGGTGGCAAGCAGCTGCGCCCGATCGGCACAGGGTCCGGCCAGCACCTCCACCTCGCCGGGTTCGAAGACCGGTTCCAGATCGGGCCCCAGAAAGCGCAGGTCGTTGGCTGACAGCGGCAGGTGCACCACGCCGCTTGCGCCCGGTGCCAGCGTTATCTTGGCAAAACCCCGTAATTCGAGCAGTGGCCGCGCCACGCTGGCCACTTTGTCGCGGGTGAACAGGAAGACGGTTTCTTCGGCGGCGCGCCGGCCGATGTTCGTGAGCGCTACCGAAACGGTGATGGTCTGGCCGGGCTGGATCGTTGCGGCCGATACGCCCAGCTTGTCGATGGTGACCTGGCCGTAGGTAAGACCATGCCCGAACGGATAGAGCGGGTCGTTTGCCACGTCCAGGTATTTGCTCGTGAACTTGTCCTTGGGATCGGCGGGCCGCCCGGTGGGCCGCTGGCCAAAGAAAACCGGCACCTGGCCCACCGATCGCGGCCAGGACATGGGCGTGCGGCCGCTGGGAGAGACCGTGCCGGTGAGCACATCGGCCAGCGCGTTGCCGGCTTCGCAACCGAGGAACCACGCCGCAACCAGCGCATCGGACTGTTCCGCCAGCCAGGGTATGACCAGCGGCCGGCCCGAGAACAGCACCCCGATGAGCGGTACGCGGTGCGCGCGCGCATGCGCCGCCACGGCTTCGGCCAGTGCGCGCTGCTGCCCCGGCAGACCCGGGTCGGCGCGGCTCGCCGCTTCGCCGCTCATGACGGCGGCCTCGCCCAGGCACAGCACGATGGCCCCGGCGCCCTCGCAGGCCGCCACGGCTGCGGCGATACCGCTGCGGTCATCGCCCTCGATGGTGGTGCCCGCAGCGTGCCGGATCTCCACGCCCGGCAGTGCTGCGCGCAGGCCATCGACGACGTTGACGTTCATCTCTTCGGTGCCGGCCGCCCACCAGGGGCCGCGCATCTCGCCGGTGGCCGCCGCCAGCGGCCCCACCACGGCAATATTGCGCAACGCCGCGGCCAATGGCAGCGCAGCGCCGTCGTTCTTGAGCAGGACGATAGAGCGCGCGGCCACGCTGCGGGCCAGGGCACGCCGCTGTGCGGTGGTGCCGGCTGCCTCGGGCGTGCTGCCACGCCGATAGGGGTCGTCGAACAATCCCAGGCGTTCCTTGAGCGTGAGAACCCGGCGCACCGCGGTGTCGATCTGCGCAAGGCTCGCGGTGCCCCGTTCGAGGGCTACCGGAAGGCCGCGGCGGTAGGCATCCGACATCATGTCGATATCGACGCCGGCGCTGAGCGCGCGCGCCGCTGCATCGGCCAGATCTTCAGCCACGCCGTGCTTGATCAGCTCGGCGATGGCGTTGTAATCGCTGACGATGACGCCCTCGAAGCCCAGTTGGCCGCGCAGGTAGTCGCGCAGCAGTCCGGTATGGCAGGTCATGGGCAGCCCCGCCAGATCCGTGAAGGCCGGCATCACCGAAACCACGCCCGCGCGCACGGCCGCCTCGAATGCGGGGAGGTGTACCTCGCGCAGCGTGCGCTCGGAGATGTCCACAGAGGCATATTCGCGTCCGCCGGCAACCGGACTGTAGGCGCAAAAATGCTTGGCGCAGGCCGCCAGGGTGTCGGCCGCGGCAAGATCCTCGCCCTGGAACCCCAGCACCTTGCTGCGGGCGATCAGCGTCGCCAGCCACGGGTCTTCGCCCGAACCCTCGGCCGTCCGTCCCCAGCGCGGATCGCGCGACACGTCCAGCATCGGCGCAAAGGTCATGGCCAGCCCGTCAGCGGCCCCCTCGCGCGCCGCCTCGCGGGCCGTCAGCGTCCAGGTTGCCGGATCGAACACCGCGGCCTCGGCCAGTGGAATGGGGAACAGGGTGCTGTGGCCGTGAATGATGTCCAGCCCGATCAGCAAGGGGATGCCCAGGCGCGATTCCTCCACGGCCAGCCGCTGCATCTCGTGCACCGGTCCCGGCCCGACCATGTTGAGCAGATTGCCGATGGTCCCGGCGCGTATCGCGTCGGTGGAGTCGCCGGCAATCACCGGACCCGTGACCGTGTAGCTCGACGCCGTCATCGTCAGTTGGCCCAGCTTCTCGGCCAGCGTCATCTCGCCGATCAATTTATCAATTCGCCCCATCAGACCCGTCCTGGAAATGCATGAATTACGCACGTTGTTTTCCCCTCTCCCACGCAGTAGGAGAGGGGCCGGGGGTGAG
>CAIQGU010000407.1 GCA_903871435.1 uncultured Burkholderiales bacterium
CATCAACGCCAACGCCAGCAAAAACGCCAGCGCCCGTACGCAGTGCGCCCGCCGCAACGGCAGCACGACCACCAGCCGTCAAGACCCCGCTGCCGGTGCGCAAGCCGGCGGGCCCGGCAACCCGCTCCTCACCGTCGACACCCGAACCCCCGGCCAGCAAGGCCGATGACTGGGAAGAGTTCTAAGCCAGCGATAGCGCCTGGCAGCTTGCCGGCTCCAATGAAAACACGCCCCGCAGGGCGTGTTTTCATTGGAGCCGGGTCAAGATTGCGCAGGGCTGCAGGCGGGCGCGTTCGGCAACAGTCGATGACACTTTTTTTCTGCGGCGGGGAAGGTTCCCGCCCGGCGTTCAAGCGCTGCGGCCGCCGCCGGATAGTCGTCTTGCGGCGCTTACCGATCCATCGGCACCGTACAGCGCGCCTTGTCCAAGAGCCGATTGGAGAAATTGCAGGCGCGCGCGATTGCCGGCGGCGCGCGGCGCCAATACGCGGGCATTGCGCTCGTTGAGCTTGCGGACGTGGTGCAAGGACAGGCGGGCTCTGGCGCCGGCACGGGCGCGATCGCCCTGGGGTGCGCCGACCGCAGCCGCTGGCAGGGCTGCCAGACTGTCCAGCAATTGCTGTTTGCGTGCCAGCACTTGCTCGAGTCGCGGGTAGTTCTCGTCCAACAGTGCGCGGTATTCGTCCTCAAGGCACTGCACCAGCGCGTCGATCAGGCCGGGTGTCGTGGCTGACGGCGGTGTCGACAGCGGTGTCTGGACGGTCATGGGAGGACAGGTCGGAAAGTAACGGCTGCACCCCCGCGGGCCCGGCGCGTGCCGGGTCTGCAGGTGGGTTTCAGTTGCTGGCCGACTTGCGTCCCAGCGCCTCGGTACTGGCCAGCAGCTTGTCGGCAACAGCCCCGGCATTGACCTGGTAGCGCCCGGATGCAATGGCGGAACTGATTTCGCTGACCTTGGTGGCGCTGAAGTCCGAGGGCGAATATTGCGCCTCGAGCTGGCTCAGCCGCGTAGCGGGATCGGCCGTCGAGGCTGTGCCGGAGCCCGTTGCAGCCGCAGGACGGCCGGAGCCGCCGGAGCGGGCAGTGCCGGAGCTTGCCAGCGGTTTCCCCGCGGGCGGGGTGTTTGTGATCTTCATCGCTACGACCTCCTGAAGCATTCATTCATTCTGCCATCGAATCGGTCTTTGACGCGCAAACTTGAGGCCAGTCATACAATTTTGCGGGATCGGAAACCGTGTCAACTGCAGCAATGCTGCTGATGTGCCCGCCACGGGTCCGCAGCAACAATCCGCGCGCGGCCTGGGCGCAGGGACGCCGCGCAATACCCATCAGAACGCCACCTCGACGATGCGGCCGCGGCGCGCCACGCCAGAGACCGTTCTGCCCGAATCGACGCGGACCCGAACGCTCTCCCCGGCAGCGGCGGTTGCCAGGGCAACGCCATCGGTGCTGATGGAGAACCCGCTTCCCTGTCCAACGAGCTTGACCGCGTCGCCCTGACCGACCGCGGGGACGGCACGCAAGGCGTTGAGGGGAATCGGCTGACCCGGTACCAGGCCCCGCGTGCAGATGCGGTCCTCGAGCTGGCCGGAATCCGTCACCACCCCGCCAGGCTCACGCGTCATTTCGACCTCCTCCTGGCGCAGGGCACTGGCCGATATCGGCTGCAGGGCCGGCAGGGATTGCGCGGCAACCAGGGCCAAGCCATACAGGCGCACGGTGACCGGCACCGAAATTGACCAACCCGGACGCTGGCGGCAGCGGTAGCCGACAAAACTGCGACCCCAGAGGCGTCCTCCGGGGCGCAGGAATACCTCGGTGTGTTCGCACGGGGCAAGCCGCAGCCGCGAATCGATCGCGCCCACGGAAATTTCAGCCCGCATGCCGGGCTGTGAGCGGGCCACCTCGGCTGCCGCAAAGCGGCGAATTTCTTCGGCTGCGCCAGCCGGCCCAATGGCCGCGCTTGCAGCCAATGCGCCCGGCGCCACGGCCCCTCCGGCTTCGGGAGTCTCTGATAGGGACTGCCCAAGAACCAGTGCCGGTGCGATGACGCCCAAGAGAAAAAGGAGGAGGTGCCTGCTTTTCATGTAGGCAAGCGTAGGCCAGGCAGGGCCAGCCGATCGCCGGGTAAGGCGCACGGCCTCGGAGCTTATCGCCCGATCGACCTTAGTTCCCGAATTCATAATCGGCAGGACGGAGAAAAACTTTAGGGGCATGGTGCCCCGCGAGGATCCAGCATGAGCATCGGTGGCATAGGTTCGATGGATTTCCAGGCCCAGGCCCTGCAATTGCAGGCCGAGCGGGGGCGCGTGCTCGCCTCCAATATAGCCAATGCCGACACCCCCAATTACAAGGCGCGCGATTTCAACTTCCAGCAGGCGCTGACCGCCGCGACGGCTGGAAATGGCGCGGCCGCCAGGGCTGGCGCAACCGTGCCCGTTGCCATGACCCGGCCCGGGCACATGGCCTTGCCCTCGACCACCGGCGGCATGCCCGCATTGATGTACCGCGCGCCGCTGCAGAACTCCGTCGACGGCAACACCGTCGACCTGGACGTCGAGCGCGCCAATTTTGCCGAGAACTCCGTGCGGTATGAGTCAACGCTGCGATTCATCAACGGCCAGATCAAGATGATGACGACCGCAATCAACGGCCAGTAACCGGACGAGGACAACGCCATGTCGCTTTTCAAGGTTTTCGATGTCTCCGCCTCCGCCATTTCCGCGCAGAGCCAGCGGCTGAATGTGGTTGCCAGCAACCTGGCCAACGCCGAGTCGGTGGCTGGCCCGGATGGCCAGCCATACAAGGCCCGGCAGGTGGTCTTCCAGACGCAGATGATGGGCGGTGATCCGGCTTCTGCCGGAGTCAGCGTCTCGTCGGTGGTCGAGGACCAGTCCGCGCCGCGCAAGGTGCACGACCCGCAAAACCCGGCAGCCGACTCCGACGGCTTCGTGACGCTCCCCAACGTCAATCCGGTGGAAGAGATGGTGAACATGATCTCCGCTTCACGCGGCTACCAGACCAACGTGGACGTGATGAACACGGCCAAGAGCCTGCTGCAGAAGGTTCTGCAGCTCGGCGCATAAGGAGCACCAGGACATGACCGTCAGTTCCGTAACCAGCAATCCCTACGCCAGCATCCTGGCCAACAGCGCCACCAGCACCGCTGCGAGCGCCGTGTCCGGAACCAGCACGACCAGTGGTACCGGCTCGACCAACCTGCAATCGACCTTCCTACAATTGCTGGTCGCGCAGATGAACAATCAGGACCCGCTGAACCCGACCGACAGCACCCAGATGACTTCGGAACTGGCGCAGATCAGCACCGTCACGGGCATCAACAACCTCAATACCAGCGTCACCGGACTGATGTCCCAGCTGCAGCAGAGCTCCGCCATTCAGTCGGCGCAGCTCACCGGACACTCGGTCATGGTTGCCGGCTCGTCGCTGCCGCTGTCGGCCAATACGTCGTCGGCCACGGGTTACAGCGCCGTCGGCGGATTCAGCCTGGCGGGTGCAGCGAGCAATGTCACCGTCACTGTCAAGGATTCCGCCGGCAGCACGGTGCGCACCCTGCAGATGGGCGCCCAGAGCGCGGGCTTCCAGGACTTCAGCTGGAACGGCCAGACCAACTCGGGCGCGACTGCCGCGGCGGGCACTTATACCTTCTCCGTAGCGGCCACCTCGAGTGCGGGGGCCGTCGCCGCCACCGCCTACAACGCGCAGGCCGTGGTGGGTGCCGTGCCCCAGGCTGACGGATCCACCCAGCTGATGCTGGGGAACGGTAACACCGTGCCCTATAGCGCCATCGAACAGATCATTTAAGGCAACGAGAAACCGGAAGCCGGCCGTCGCGACCGCGACCCACGGCATCCACAAGCAGCAACCGGAAGAAGCAACAGGAGAACAGCATGGGTTTCGAACAAGCATTGTCGGGTCTGACTGCCGCCTCGCAGAACCTGGATACGATAGGTAACAACATTGCCAACGCGTCGACCATCGGCTTCAAGGAGGTTCGCGCCGAGTTCGCCGATGTCTACGCGGCGTCCCTGGGCGGCGCCACCTCAACGCAGATCGGGATCGGCACTGCGGTTGCCGCCATCGCCCCGCAGTTCACGCAGGGCAACATCACGACGACTGGTAATCCTCTTGACATCGCCATCAACGGCAGCGGATTCTTTCGCGAAGTCAGCAACGGCATCACGAGCTATTCGCGCAACGGCCAGTTTTCGCTCAATTCCAGCGGCCAGATCGTCAATCCCCAAGGTGCTCAGCTGACCGGCTACCCAGCCGATGCTTCTGGCAACATCACCTCGGCGCCCCCCGTGCCGCTGACGCTTTCGCAGGCGCCGGTTCCCCCGCAGGTCACCAGCACCTCCTCGCTGTCGCTCAACCTCGACTCCGGTGCCACGCCGATCCCGGCGGGCACGACCTTCAGTCCGTCCAACGCTGCCTCGTACAACTCGTCAACCTCCATGACGGTGTATGACACGCAGGGCAACGCGCATACCGCCACCTACTACTTCGTCAATAACTCGGCTAACAACTGGAGTGTGTACGCCACCGGTGACGGTACGCAGGTGGCCGGAACGGGTGGAGCCGGCACGCCGATCGGAACCTTGAGTTTCAACACCTCGGGTACGCTGAATCCGGCGACGGATGTGAGCATGAGCATGTCGATGCCGGTGACCACGGGTGCCGCCAATCCCTTGACATTCAGCACCACCTTTCCTGCAGCGTCCACCAGTCAATACGGCGTGCCGTTTTCGGTGAGCGCCAACACGCAGAACGGCTACGCCACCGGACAGCTCGCCGGCTTTTCCATCGGCAAGGACGGTGTCATTTCCGGCCGTTACACCAACGGCCAGACGCGCGCGCAGGGCCAGATCGCCCTGGCCAACTTCACGAATCCGCAAGGCCTGATTGCCCAGGGCGGCAACGCGTTCGCAGAGAGCGCCGCCTCCGGCCAGCCGGTGATCGGCGCGCCAACGTCCGGGTCGATGGGCACGCTGCAGTCGGGAGCGCTGGAGAGTTCCACGGTCGACCTGACCACCGAGCTCGTCAATATGATCACCGCCCAGCGCGTCTATCAGGCCAATGCCGAAACCGTCAAGACACAGGATCAGGTCCAACAGACCCTGATGAACCTGCGTTGATGGCGGCTTGACCGGGCAATAGCGCCAGGACCATGGGTCAAAGAGGAGCACGCTAGTGGATCGCCTCATCTATACGGCAATGACCGG
>CAIQGU010000408.1 GCA_903871435.1 uncultured Burkholderiales bacterium
CGGTCTAAAGTGTCACCTATCAGCCCGGCTGCACAACTGCGCGTTGAACAAAAACCTTTGAACGTTGGACGACAGTTACTCCTGTGACTGATTTCAAACCGCCGACGGCACAGTTGCCCAGTCCCTGGCGCCTGTGCATCGCGCCCATGCTCGACTGGACGGACCGGCATTGTCGCAGCCTGCACCGCCTGCTCGCCCCGCACGCACGGCTCTACACCGAGATGGTCACCACCGGTGCCCTGCTGCACGGCGATGTGGCGCGTCATCTCGATTTCGATGCGGGCGAACACCCCGTGGCGCTCCAGCTGGGTGGCTCCGATCCGGCCGATCTCGCCCGCAGCGCCAAGCTCGGAGCCCAATGGGGCTATGACGAGATCAACCTCAACTGCGGTTGCCCGTCCGAGCGCGTACAGCGCGGCTCCTTCGGCGCCTGCCTGATGGCCGAACCCGTGCTGGTGGCCGACTGCGTGCGCGCCATGCGCGAGGCCGTCGACATTCCCGTCACGATCAAACAGCGCATCGGCGTCGACCGCGGCGAGGATTACGGCTTCGTGCGCGACTTTGTCGGCCATAGCTTCGATGCCGGCTGCCGTGTCTTCATCGTGCATGCCCGCAACGCCTGGCTCAAGGGACTGAGCCCCAAGGAAAACCGCGAGGTGCCGCCGTTGCGCTACGACGTCGTACGCCAGCTCAAGCACGACTTTCCCGATGCCACCATAGTTCTCAATGGCGGGCTGGCGAGTATCGAGGAGGCCTGTGCAGGCCTGGATGGCGTCGATGGCGTGATGGTGGGGCGCCTGGCCTATCACCAGCCGGGTGCGCTGCCCGAGCTCGATGCCGCTGTTTTTGGCGGTCCGCACACTCCGCTGGAGCCCGCGGAGGCCGTCGAACGCCTGTCTCGTTATCTCGAGCGGGCGGTTCGTGCCGGTGCCGCGCCCTGGTCGGTCATACGCCACACCCTGGGACTGTTCCACGGTCAGCCGGGCGCGCGGACTTGGCGGCGCAAGTTATCGGACCCGGATTTTGTCGCTGCGCAGGGGGTTGACGCCTTCCGGGCAGCTGCCCAGCGGCCCGCTGTTTTTTCTGACACCGGGAACTGACATGCGGCACGCTGATAGCGGCGGTCTGGTGTACTCGACGGAATCGGGACGCATGTGTCCCAAATGCCGCAAGGCGATTGGCGCCTGCGCGTGTGCGGCTGTGCCCAGGCCCGCCGGCGATGGCAATATCCGCGTGAGCCGCGACAGCAAGGGCAGGGGCGGAAAGGTCGTCACCGTGGTGCGCGGCGTTCCGCTCGACGCGCTGGCCCTGGGGCAACTCGGCAAGGAATTGCGCGCGGCCTGCGGTTCGGGCGGAACGGTCAAGGATGGCGTGGTCGAGATTCAGGGCGACCACGTACAGCGCATTCTCGACCTGCTCTCCGCCAAGGGCTGGAAGCCCAAACTGTCGGGCGGGTAGTCAGGCCCGCTCAGTGCCTGCTGGCAGGCCGCGCCAGTATCACTTCCACCTCCACCAGCATTCCCGGGCCTGCCAGCGCCGCAACCTGGACCGCTGAGCGCGCGGGCAGGACGGGTTGCTCGGCCGTGCCAAAGAACTGGGTGTAGGCATCCATGAAACCCTTGAAGTCCATGCGCCCGTCTTTCGATGCGGGATCGGCGACCAGGAACACGGTCATCTTCACCACGTCGCCATAGCCCAAGCCCAGTGTATCGAGCGATTTCTTCAGGTTGTCAAAGACGCTCAGCGCCTGCGTGCGCGTATCGCCCCAGTATGCAGGACTGCCCTTGGGGGCCGTGGGATCCTGAGGATCCGGCACGGTTCCGCTGTGGAAGACCAGGGTTGTTCCCGCCGGCACTTCGACGGCGCGCGCGATGGGAAACTTGCTGTCACCCAGCAAAGGGTAGTGCGTGACGGCATTGGGCTTATCGGCCGCTGCCGCCGGCAGCGACACCAGCGCCGATAGAGAAAGCAGGGACAGCAGTAGCGTGCAGGCGGGCGAGCGCATGGCAGTTCTCCTTTTTTTTGGGGGGTAGCCGACGCATCAGGCGACGGTGGATTGCGCGCGTACGCGCCGGTCGATGTCGGCGATGGCGTGGTACGTCGA
>CAIQGU010000409.1 GCA_903871435.1 uncultured Burkholderiales bacterium
CTGCCGGCCCCACCCGGTAGATCGTCCAGCAGCCCTGCTAATCTTTCCATCACCCGTGCGATGCCCTGGGGCCTCGGACATGGGATGATGATGCGCGACGCGATGCGGGCGGACGTGCCGATATCTCAGTCCGTTTTTCCCGCGCGATTTTCCCGCCGCGTATGCAGGCTCACCGGGCACAGTGGGGTTGTGGATGCAGACAAAGATCGCGGTGCTGGGCGCAGGGGCGGTCGGGTGCTATTACGGTGGCATGCTGGCCCGTGCCGGTAACCCGGTAACCCTCGTGGGTCGTCCCGTGCATATCGAGCCGATATTGCGCGAAGGCCTGATGCTGGAGACTGCATCCTTCCGGGGTCACTTGGCTGTGCACGCAGCGGTCGATCCGTGCGTCATCCAGGGCGCGCAACTGGTGCTGTGCTGCGTCAAGTCCGCCGATACCGAAGCGGCGGCCCGCCAGATGGCGCCCTACCTCGATAGATCCTCCCTGGTGCTATCCCTGCAAAACGGCGTGGATAACGCGCGCCGCTTGCAGGCGCTGCTGCCCTGCCCGGTGGCCACCGCGGCGGTCTATGTTGCTGCTGAAATGGCGGGCCCCGGTCATGTCCTGCACCATGGCCGTGGCGAGCTCATCATCGGCCGGGAACCGGGCGGAGAACGGATTGCCGTGGTATTTCGCGCAGCCGGGATCGCGGTTGAAATTTCGGACAATGTGGAGGGCGCGCTCTGGGGCAAGCTGACGGTGAACTGTGCCTACAACGCGCTGTCGGCTATCACGCGTCTGCCCTACGGCCGGTTGGTCGCCGGCACGGGCATGGAAGATGCCATGCGCGGCGTCGTGGCGGAGTGCCTCGCCGTGGCGCAGGCCGAGGACGTGACCGTACCGGGGATCACCTGGGAGTTCGTGCGCGCCATCGCCGACGCGATACCGGCGCAATATTCGTCCACGGCCCAGGACCTGGCGCGCGGCAAGCGCAGCGAGATCGAGCATCTCAATGGTTATGTGGCGCAGCGGGGCAGGGCGCTGGGCGTTCCGGTTGCGGCAAACGCGCTGCTCTTTGCCATTGTCCGGCAACTGGAGCAAAGGGAAGGTACCGCGGGCGCCTGATAGCCGCGCCCCTGCCAAGGGACTTGCGGACTGGTCGCGAAACCGGCACATTCGCGCACTCCCCTGACGAGGCTGTCCCAGAGCACCATGCCATCTGATCACCAGATTGCGGCCGCCGCCCGTGCGTCCCGCCCGCGGCGTGTCCTTGTCCTTGGCGGCACAGGGACGATAGGGCGCGCCACCGTGCGTGCGCTAGTGGCGCGCGGTCATGAAGTCGTCTGTTTTGTGCGGCCGCGTGCCGGTGCGGGTGGCACGCTGACGCAAAGCGATACAGCCCGCTTGCTGGCCGGCGCCTCGCTACGCTATGGCGATGTCACCGACCCGGCGTCGCTGGCGCGCGACGGATTCCAGGCGGAGCGCTTTGACGCCCTGGTCTCTTGCCTGGCCTCGCGCACGGGGGCGCCGCGCGATGCCTGGGCCATCGACCATCAGGCGCATGTTCATGCGCTGCACGCGGCGACGGCGGCAGGTGTCACGCAGTTCGTGCTGCTGTCGGCCATTTGCGTGCAAAAGCCCTTGCTGGCCTTCCAGCATGCCAAGCTGGCGTTTGAAAAGGCCCTGATGGAATCCGGCATGGGGTATTCCATCGTGCGGCCTACGGCTTTCTTCAAGTCCCTGTCGGGGCAGGTCGAACGGGTACGGCGCGGCAAGCCCTTTCTCGTATTCGGTGATGGCACGCTCACGGCCTGCAAGCCCATCAGCGACAGCGATCTGGGCGATTACCTGGCAGATTGCCTCGATGACCCAGCGCGCCACAACCGCATACTGCCCATCGGCGGGCCGGGGGACGCGATAACGCCGCTGCAGCAGGGCGAGCGGCTCTTCGCGCTGCTGGAACAGCCGCCACGCTACAAGCACGTCCCCGTCCGCTTGCTCGATATCATCATCGCCGTGCTGTCAACGCTCGGCCATGTCGTTCCCCGCGCGGCCGAGAAGGCCGAGCTCGCCCGCATCGGCCGCTACTACGCTACCGAATCCATGCTGGTCCTGGATCCTGTATCGGGCCGCTACGATGCAGCCGCCACGCCTTCGACCGGCCGGGAGACCCTCTTCGACTATTACACGCAATTGGTCAAGGGCGCGGCCGCACCCGAGCGCGGCGATCACGCGGTCTTTTGAGCGGCTGCAGATCCGCCGCGTCTTTGACACGCCCTGGCGCAGCCGCGCCGATTGAAGCGCTGCTCAGGCGCTTGCGCGCAGCTTCTTTACAACCGCAACCGACGGATTCTTTGCCGCGTTGCCGGCATTGTGCGCAAGCAGCAGGTCGCGAAACTCCGCGGCAACGGCCGACATGCGCTTGCCGCGGCGATACACAACGTGCCAGCCGCGCATGATGGGAAAGCCTTCGACCTGCAGTATCGCAAGGCGGCCCGCCTCGAGTTCGAGTTCTATGGCTTGAGCCGAAACCACGCCCAGGCCCAGCCCGGCCTGCACGGCCAGCTTGACCGCTTCGTTGGTGTTGAGCTCGCACCCGGGCAGGTAGTCGACACCATGCTCCGCAAAATGCCGTTCTATGGTGGCGCGCGTTCCCGACCCCGGTTCACGCAACACCAGGCGCTCCTCGCTCAAGCGCTGCAGCGTGAGCGATTCGGTCTGTGCCAGGGGATGCGACGGGGCGGCGATGACGACCAGGGGGTTGTCGAGGAACCGTTCGGCCACCAGATCATCGCTTTCCGGCGGGCGGCCCGTGATAGCAAGGTCCGTGCGGTTGTCGGCAAGCGCCGCCAGCACCGCCTCGCGATTGGAAACCTGCAGGTTCACCTGCACGCCGGGATGCTGCGCGCTCAGGGACGCGATCAGCGAGGGCAGGAAGTAATTCGCCGACGAAACGACTGCCAGTCGCAGCAGACCCCGGTGAAGGCCGCGGAAATGCTCCATCGAGGCTTTCAGTTCCAGTGCCTGCGCGTTGAAGCGCTTTGCATGGTTGCGCAGTTCCGCCCCAGCCTCCGTCAGGAAGAGCGTCCTGCCCACCTGCTCGATCAAGGGCAGGCCGACCTGCTCTTCGATCTGCTTCATCTGCATGGAAATGGCAGGCTGCGTGAGGTTGAGTTCGACGGCGGCGCGCGTCATCGATCCGTGCTCGGCGACGGCTTCGAATATGCGGAGTTGCCGTAATGTGATGTGCATGATTTTTTATCCGTTGTTGAGCGATGCCGGATCAGGCGGGAACCGTTTGATCGGCAGGCTCCCAGTTGCCGGCGGACACGC
>CAIQGU010000410.1 GCA_903871435.1 uncultured Burkholderiales bacterium
AGCGGGACACGATCTGGCCGATGACATTCTTGCGAACGGCATCTGGTTTGAGTCTGGAAAGAGTGGTTTCGATTGCCATGCCGAATCTCCGCAAAAGCGGATCCTGTGTAAAAATATCTTGGAAAATGAATAACTTGCGATTAAAACGCGCACCGAATTGTATCACGGGAGGCGCCATGCAGCCCCTGTGGCGCCACCGGCGGGGCCCTGGATCTACCGGGACGGCGGGGATTGCGGTTTCTTTGGGCGCAGGGCCAGTGGCGCCCGAGCTGGGCACGTAGCCACGCTGCCTACCATTCGCCGTGAAATCGGAAACCGAAAACGCTGGCCGGGCCGCGCGCCCGGTTCGTTCCGGGATTGGCAATGAACTGGTAGTCGAATGTGGCCTGAACGCCCTTCCACAACTGAAAGTCGTAGTAAGTATCCAAGGCCTTTTCCGGGGCATAGTCCAGCGCGCCGTCGCCAAGCTCTATCCCCAAGCCGCCCGCCATCAGGTATTTGCGCAGGTCCCGCGAGAGTCCGCTCACCGCGCCGCCCACCCCGAGCGTGTCGTTCGCGCGATTCCAGGCGCTGCCCTTGATGCTCACGCCGAACGATGCCGACCAATTCGCGTCGGCGAATTCCAATGCCTGGGCCTTGCCGTTGTTCCAGCCCAGGCGGGAGAACAGACCGACGTCTTCCGCGACTTCCTGTTCCCAGTTGACGCCAAGTCCGTAGGAATGGTGATAGCCCTGAACGGAGGAAAGGTCCGCATTGGGGCCCTGCGCCTGAAGAATGGCCGTTGCCGCCCAAAAAGTGTCGCGGCTTGCATCATCGATCCAGGCCAGAAGTCGAACCGCCCCCGGGTGCGCATTGACGCTGTAGCGCTGTTCGAATTCCGTCGCCATTGCATACGATTTGGCGATGGGCGCGAAGCTGCCGCGCGCGGGATGGGTCAAAAATTGATCTTCTCCGCCGTTGCCCGAGCCGGCATTGCCCGCATTGATGTACGCGGGCATCTCGAAGAAGCCGTAGCGTAGCGTCCAGTCCGGCTGATTGAGCTCGGCGGTTGCCCCAAGACTGTAGCCGATGGAATCCTGGCCGTAATCCCACGTCAGGTTGGCCATCAACGCCCAGTTCATGAACTGCGTTCGCGGATCGCCCGCATAGGTGTTGTGGTCGAAGACGTCGAGAAAACTCATCCGCCCGACGGTAAGCGTCAACCGGGAAATGTCCTGCTTGCCCGCCAGCGCGAGCGGACCATCGGGCACATCCTCCTGCTCTCCGCCCAAGCCTATCGTCTGGCGCACGAACAAGCGCGACAACATTTCATTGGGCGACGTGGTACCGGCCTTGAAGGCTTCGCCATTGGGAAACGCCAACGCACCGGTCGTGTGGCTCAGCCCGAATCCCTGCCAGACCAGCGCATCGGCATGCAGTTCGCCGCCATTCCATAACCGTGCCCCGGCAAGGAAATCAACCGAGATGGTTTGTTTGGTTTCCCCAACATTGTTCAAGCTGTGCGGGCCGGAATACTGCGCAGGAAAATGTGCAGTCGTCTGGACGATGTCGGTGTTTTGCGCGTGAAAGTTCAGCCAATCCGGAACGCTCCACCCGAGCATCGTTTCGGGCTCGGCCGCGCTTGCGGGACAGGACAGGACTGCAACGATGGGGAGAGGGAGTAAGTAACGAATGCGCATGCAGAACGCTTCCGTGGACTGCACAGGCATTGAGCAGTCAAAAAGTATAAATCGAAAGCAATATGCGGCCGTGACATAAAGATGACAAACGCACCAATGGGGTTCCATGGGTGTTTCATGGTAAGGGCTCAAGCACCGCAATGCTCTCCACATGGCTCGTGTGCGGAAACATGTTCACGATGCCCGCCGAACGCAAAACCCAGCGTCCACCTTCGACCAGCGTACCGCAGTCGCGCGCCAAAGTGGCTGGGTTGCACGAGACGTAGACCAGGCGCCGGGGCGGATGAGGATCCTTCGCCAGGGCCGTGACCAAGGCAGCGGCGCCATCGCGCGGCGGGTCGATGAGTACGCGGTCGATATTGCCGCCGGCAGCTGCGCGCAACGCCGGCCAGTCTTCATCGGTCCATTCGAACAGATTACGCGTGACAAAGCGCACCTTGTCGGCAAGGCCCGCGTCGGCGGCGGCCGACTCGGCGCGGCGCAGCAGTGGCGGGCTGCCCTCCAGGCCGATGACCTGGCGGGAGCGCGTCGCCAGAGGCAAGGTGAAATTACCCATGCCACAGAAAAAATCTGCCACCGCAT
This sequence comes from uncultured Burkholderiales bacterium, assembly GCA_903871435.1. Lineage (GTDB taxonomy): Bacteria > Pseudomonadota > Gammaproteobacteria > Burkholderiales > Burkholderiaceae_F > GJ-E10. The sequence continues at coordinate 2,262 of CAIQGU010000410.1, forward strand.
CGCCGGGCTCGGGCGCCAGCAAGGCCAGCGCGCGGCGCACCAGGACCTCGTTGGTACGGTGGTTGACCTGCGTGAAATCCGTGGGGCGAAACGGCAAGGAGAGGCCAAATTCCGGCAGCGGCAGCGCGAGCGCATTGGGTTCGCCCGCAACGAGCGGCTCCGCGCTGTCCGGCCCCGAGGTCTGCACCCAAAAGGAAACGCCGTGCCGCTGCGCAAAATCCAGCAACAGGGGCGTGTCGCCCGCGCCCAGGGGAGCCAGGATGCGCAGTACCAATACGGTTGCCTGCTGCGCAACGGCGACTTCGATCTGCGGCAGCCGGTCCCGGATCGTCAGACTGCTCACGAGCTCGCGCAGGGGCACGAGCAGCGTGGCGACCGACGCGGCCAGCACCGGGCAAACGCGCATATCGGCCACATAGCTGCTGGCCCGCTCGTGAAATCCCACCAGCGCGCCGCCTTTTTTTTCGATGTAGCGCACGGTGAGGCGCGCACGGTGGCGGTAGTTCCAGGCAAGGCCGCAGATGGGGCGCAGGACCATTTCAGGCCGCACGTGGCCGATACGCCAGAGGCTCTCCTCGAGCATGCGCTGCTTGACCGATACCTGGGCGCGCGGATCCAGGTGCTGCATCGAGCAGCCGCCGCAACTTCCCTGCTCCAGGCCAAAATGCGGGCAGCGCGGCTCGGCGCGCAGCGTGCTGGGCCGCAAGACCGCCACCACGCGCCCGGTATCGAAGCGCGCCTTGGCGCGATTGCGCTGCCAGAGCACGTGCTTGCCGGGCAGCGCTCCCTCGATGAAGGCCACCTTGCCGTCGATGCGCGCAACGCCACGTCCTTCAAGGTCCAGAGACTCTATGTGTGCGGCCAACGGCTCGGCTGGCGCAACCGGCGGGCGGTCCAGCCGGGCAGTACGCGCGGTTGCCACTACAGACTGCCTGCCGCGGCCGACGCGCTGGCGCCGCCCTCCGGCGTGATCTCCGCAACCCAGGCGGACAGGAACTCTGTCCAGTGGGTCGCCGCCCCCGTGGCAGCCGCTGCAGACAGGGCGTCGCGCACGACCTGCATTTCCTGTTGGTAGGCGGCCGGCGTCAAATGGCCGCGCATGAGTTGAAACCGGCAGTAGAGCAAATAGGTGTTGACCACGTCAGTTTCACAGTAGTTGCGGATGGCATCGATGCGACCATCCAGATAGGCGCCCCAGACCTGGTCGCCACCCATGCCGAGCTTGCCCGCGTAGCCGCACAGCCGTGCGAGCTCGTCCAGCGGCGCCGCCGCCCTGCCCTGGTACATGGCCAGTACGTCCATCAGGTCGGTGTGGCGGGAATGGTACCGGCTGGTGTAATTGTTATAGCGGAAGTCGCGGTCGTCATCGCCGCTTTCCCAGTAGCGCACGGCTGCAATGCCATGGACCATGGCCCGGTAATGCAACACGGGCAGGTCGAAGCCGCCGCCGTTCCAGCTGACAAGCTGCGGCGTGTAGCGGTCGATCACCCGGAAAAAATCGCCGATCAGGCGCGCTTCACTGTCCTGGGGCGTGCCCAGACAGCGCACGCGAAATCCGCCGGCATCACGAAACGCACAGCCGATGGCGATGATGCGCTGCTGGTGCAAGGGAAGGAAGTCGCTGCCGCCCGTGCGCTCGCGACGCGCCGCAAACGCCGCAGCCGCCACCTCGGCATCGCCCAGCGCAGCCCATTGCGGGTGCAGCCGGCGCAGGCCAGCGACATCCGGCACGGTCTCCAGGTCAAAGGCAAGTATCGGGGTCACGCAGCGCCTGCATCAGCGTAACGGCAGCACGCCGAGCGGGTCGACCGGAACGTGATTGCGCCGTACCTCGAAGTGCAGGGTTGCCGGAACACCGGCTGCCTTGCCGGCTGTGGCGATGGTCTGGCCGCGCCGCACGGTCTGGCCTTCCTTGGCGAGCAGGGTCTTCACGTGCGCGTAGACCGACAGCAATTCATCGCTGTGCTTGAGAATGATGAGGTTGCCGTAATCACGCGGACTGCCCACATAGCTCACGGTGCCATCGGCAACCGCAACGACGGGCGTGTCCTCGATCGCCGCGATCTCGATGCCTTTGCTTGTTCCATCGAAATTTCCGACAACGGGTCCGGTAGCCGGCCAGATCCAGGCGGCGGTAGCGGCACTTGGCGACGCCTGTTCATCCGCAGCAACGGGCGCAGTCGGCGGCAAGGCTGCCGCCGAGGGAGATGCGGGCTTGGGTGCTGGCAGGGGCGCTATTGCCGTCGTTGCCGGAACGGCTGCGGCCGCCTCATACGGTGGCACCACGCCACCGGGCGGAACCGGAACGGCCGCCGCTATGGGAGCTAGCGGTCGCACCGCGCCAGGCGGTGAATCCAGCGCGCGTGTCTCCACGCCGTATCCGCCACCCAACGGAACGGGCGTTGCAACTGCCTCGGAAACGGCGCCGGGCCCACTGTCCGCGCCTGCAGCAGGCGCGCTGTCACTGCTGGCTGCCGTCTCAGCGTTGGCTCCAGGCGCCTGCAGCCGCAATTGCTGGCCGACGACCAGGGGCGTGCGCACATCGATGCCATTCCAGCGCGCCAGATCCTGCATCGTTGCTCCCGCGTTGGCCGCCAGATGAAATAGGGTGTCACCCTTTTTAACGGTATAGATCGCTTCGCCCGGAGCGGCCGGGATGGCCATGGGCGGAGGCGCAATCAGGGGTGCCCGCGACTGCGCCGAAAGGTCGACCACGGGAGCCTCGTTGAGCGAGGTTTCGCTGCAACTGGCAAGGACCGCGGCAAACAACAGCGGTAATGCAATCCCCCGCGCCATCCTCGGCTTCATCGTCCGCGTCATCGCCAGCTTCATCTCCGGCTTCATCGCCCGATTCATTTCCTGCGTCATTGCATCCGAGCGCAGGTCCGCATCGCCCATGTGTAGGCACGCAAAAGTCGGCATCATGCAAGTCTCCTCACCGCTTCGGGATCAGGCGGCAATGACGCCGCTGAGCAACGGCACGAACCGCACCGGCTCGATCTGCTGGCACACCCACCGGCCCTGGCTGTCCCGCCGCAGCACCGAAAGGTGTTGCTGCGCGTCACCGACGGGCGCGACCACCACGCCGCCCGGTGCAAGCTGTTCGCCCCAGGCCGCAGGGATCTCGGCGCCAGCCGCGGCGGCGATGATGGCGTCGAATGGCGCCTCGCTGGCAAGGCCGTCGGCGCCGTCGCCATAGGCCAGGCGCACCGTGGCAAGCCGTAAAGGGCGCAAATTTGCCCGCGCCCGGTCGTGCAGCGCGCGCACGCGTTCTATGGAATACACCTCGCCAAAGATCTGGGCAAAAACAGCAGCGGCATAACCGCCGCCGGTACCGATTTCCAGGACGCGCGCGGTTCGCGGCGCCACCATGCCGCTAATGGCCAACTCCGCGCTGCGCGCCACGATATAAGGCTGCGAGATGGTCTGGCCGTGGCCCAGCGGCAACGAACAATCATCGTATGCACGGCTGGCGAGGGCGGCATCCACGAAATGGTGCCGCGGCACCGCGGCCAGGGCGCCGAGCACACGCGGATCGCGCACACCTAGCTCGCGCACGCGCTCGACCATACGTTGCCGCACGCGGGCGGAGGCAAGGCCCGTATTACCCGCAACTGCACCCCGGCTTGGCGTCACGCGCCCAACCAGTCGGCAACGCCGCCCAGCTGCTCGACGTGCGTGAGATCGATCTGCAGGGGTGTGACCGACACCGCGCCCGCAGCCGCCGCATGAAAATCGGTTCCCGGGCCGGCAAGCCGGGCTTCCCCCGCGGAGCCCACCCAATAGATGGTCTCGCCACGGGGACTGGTCGCACGTATCACCGGTTCTGCCTGGTGACGCTTACCCAGGCGCGTGCAGCGCGCCGCACCCAAGGACTCATAAGGCAGGTTGGGAATGTTGACGTTGAGCAAGAACGGCCCCGGTAGAGGCCGGTTAATGTAGCGCTCAACCACGTCGGCAGCTACGCGCGCAGCCGCATCAAGGTTGGCATGGCCCTTGTCTACGTGCGAGAACGCGATGGACGGCAGGCCAAAGAGGTAGCCCTCCATGGCAGCGGCGACCGTACCCGAATAGATCGTGTCGTCCCCCATGTTTTGGCCGTTGTTGATACCGGACACCACGATATCCGGTGGCGTATCGAGCAAGCCGGTGAGCGCGACGTGCACGCAATCGGTAGGCGTGCCGTTCAAATAAAGAAAACCGCTTGCCGCCCGATGCACGGTAAGGGGTCGAGTGAGCGTGAGCGAATTGCTTGCGCCGCTACAGTTCTGTTCCGGGGCAACGACCGTTACCTCACCAAAACGGCGCATGGCCTGCGCCAGCGCGGCAAGGCCAGGGGCCAGGTAGCCGTCGTCGTTCGAGACCAGAATATGCATAACGTATTTACGCCTGATGGCCACCCGGTACGCAGCCGGACAGCGTGAGAAAATCAGGTCACCTGCGAATTGGCCTAGGCGCAGCGCCCGCCGTGCCACTGGCAATTCACCGGTAACCCACTATCTCATTGAGTATATCGGAGCATGCCGCCCGTCAGCGGGTCTCTATGCTGCACGTATTGCGCGACCCGGCCGCCTTGCAGGTCGTGCCGCCTGCTTGCCGCAAGCGTGCGGCAGTTTGCAGCACGCGCGGCCTTCGATCCACTCCACCCTCCATCCGTCCCGGACATTCATGGAACCGTTCCATATCTACGGCAAGACCGAGCTCGGTACCTCTGCCCTGAACGCCGCGCGGGGCGCCATTGGCTCGCCTGCGCGCCAGTTACTGATACTGATCGATGGCCAGCGCGATGTCGCAGAACTGCGCAGCATCTTTGGCGAGGAAGCCCTGGGCCGCCTGCTGCCACAACTCGAGGCACAAGGCTATGTCCGGCGGTTGCGCGAAAGCCCTGGCGGGCGGCCAGCGACGATTTCTACGGTTCAGCGCGTACCCGCAGCCGAAGTGACTGCGTCAAGGAATGTCGAACCGCCGACCCCGGCCGGTGCGCCGTCCAATTTTGTACCCAAGGCCGTGCTCGCGGCGGGCGTCGTTGCTGTAAGCGGTGCCATCTGGTGGTTCCTGGGCGGCGCGGCGATCCCTGGCATACCATCGGCACCGGCACCAGCAGCCAGCACACCGCCGACAGGAATCGCCCCCGCCGCTGCCGACACCACGGCAACCGCGGCAGTAGAGACCATATCTGCCGCGCCTGCGCCCGAATTGACAGCGCCCGGCTCGATCGCAGCATCGGGTGAACGCGTCGCCAGCCGTCCTCGCGACGCAAGCCGCACCGACGCGCGCGCAGATACGCGTGCCGCTGCCGCCACCCCCGCTCCTGCCGAGGCAGCCAGTCGTGAATCCGCGAGCCCGCAAACGACAAGTGCACCGCGGCCATCCACCTCCCGGGCCGGGCCGGGTCTCGCAGCCAGTGAACCCGCGCGCGCGGCGGCACCGGCGCCGGGTGCGGGCGCGTCGCTTGCCGCCGGAACGCCGGTTTCCGTGGCTACGGCGGTACCACCACCAGCGCCAACACCCGCGCCAATACCGGCTCCCACGCAGCCTACCGGCGTAGCGACCGCCAGCAGCAACACCGCCGCGACTGCCACCGGGAATTCGCCCAATACCGGCAGTGGCGCTCCACTCGCCACGGCGCCCAGCATCCCATCAGCGCGTTCGGCGCCATCGGTGCCGCCTGCCCCGACAGCAAGCCCGCAGCTCCGCCCGCGCGAGCGCACCATGCCGGTACTTTCGCGGACGGCGCGGCGCGCCGGTGTTGATAGTGGTCAATTGGTGGTGCGGCTGCACGTATCGACGCGCGGCACGGTCGATTCGGTCGACGTGCTCAAAGCCTATCCCCGTGAGGTCTACGATTCGACGATCGAACAGACTCTGAAAAAATGGACCTTCGACCCGCCGGGCGTTCCCGTCGATAGCACGGTCGAGTTCGACTTCAAATCATGAGTGCGACGGTGGTCCGCGCAAGTGCCACGTCGCGCGTGGCCTTACTTCGGGTCAGATATTAGAGGTCAAAAGACGCTTGCGCGCCTCGGCTATCTCCTCCAGGTACTTGGCGGCGCAGGGATAGGCATCGCTGGCCGTGAGAATTTCTTCGGCGATGTCCAGCTGGTGGGCGATGTAGGCACTCATGCTGCCCAGATTCTGTTGCGAGACCAGGTTGAGCTTTTGCAGGTAATGCTGCGCAAAGATCAGGTCCAACGGTGCCTCGTCCGCCGTATCGGACGCGGGAGAGAACAGGCTGTAGCAACTGTCCATCGTTTTTCCCCTTAAGAATTGAACGCCGACTACGCCTTTTGAGCATGAAGTCGCGTCTCATTTGATGCAAAGCAACATTACCACAAAAAGCCAGCATTTGCTGCATTGCATCACATGAAATGCTTGGGGAAACAGCCACTTATGGGATTAGCGTCCTTTAAGAAGTGTTTTCGCGACGACTTATAAGGGGTGATTTCAAACGGGCAATCGCAAACCCGAACACATCGTGACGATGTTCACACCCAACAATAGGGATTGCCAGCCGTGGTCGCTAGCGAAAATCAGGCATCAGGCGGACTGTGCCGTATCGCGCGGCATCAGCGTAACCGCCTGGTTGCGCCCCTGTTCCTTGGCCCGATAGAGCGCCTTGTCGGCACGGGCAAGGGTCGCCTCTATGGTTTCCCCGCTCTCGTACAGGGTCAGACCGGCGGAGCAGGTCTGTTCGTCGGGCATCGAACGCAGCAGTTCGCCGACCTTGGCGCGGCCGCAATCGATGGAGCAGTTGGCCAGCGCCAGCACGAATTCCTCGCCGCCATAGCGCGCGAACAGGTCACCGGCACGCACGAGGCTTTGCATGCGTTGCGCGATACGCCGCAGCATTTCGTCGCCGGCGATGTGGCCATTGCGATCGTTGTACTTCTTGAAATCGTCGACATCGAAGATCGCCACGACGAGGGGTTGACCTGAGCGCTTGGCGTTGGCTTCGACCATGCGGATACGCTCGTTCCACGCACGGCGGTTGGCCACACCGGTCAGTTGATCCGTTCCGGCCAACTGCTCTAGCTGAAGCACCAGCTCGCGCGTGGTCAGCATCCAGCGGCGCAGCAGCAGGCTCACCGTGATCGCCAGGCCGATGGCGATCGCCGACGATGCAATCATCAGCAGCCGCGCCTTTTGTCCCCCCACCTCCGCCTCGCCGGCATTTTTCATGGCGACAAGCGTCACAGAGGAAGCGACCGTTCCGACGTCGTTGGATATGGACTGGAACAGCCGGATTTCGTCTTCCATCACCAGCCGGTCCGCCTCGGCCATGGCCGCCGCGTTGCCGTGGCGATAGGCATCGATGATGCGTTCGTCCAGGAGCATGAATCGATCAAAATCCCGGCGGGCCTGCGCAATATGGCGCTTCTGCTCCTCGGTGAGTTCCATTGCCGCGATGCTGTCCAGCTGGTTGCGGAAGCTGCTGGCCGAGTCCAGGAAGGCCCGCCGGCCGGCGCCCTGATCGGTTGCCGCCGCCTGCGCACCTCGGCGTATGTCCAGCGCATAACCCGTCTGCCAGCCGTTGAAGTCGGCGGCAGAGAACTTGAGTTCCATGGCGGCAAAGGAGAGCGCGATACCGTCGATGAGTTCGTGCCGGCTGCTGGTCTGCAGCGCATCGGCACGCCAGGTCAGCAACGGGATCAACACAGCGCAAAAAAGCACCGCGAACGCCGCCAGCACGCCGGGCATAACGACTTTGCGACTTTGTGAGTGCCCGAGTGGCTTATCAGACGGGATACTGGAATGCCGACCGAAAAGTCGCATGAGATTTCACGAAGTAGATTCAGAAATGGGTACTGCGATGAGAAACCCCCGGTAGCGCGAAGCATATGGGTCCCGTCATCTTTATAACTCTAAAGGATGCCACCACTAAGTGCGAGGCATTCTCATGGAAAAATGCAGTTTGCATCGGGGTTGCGGGAAAACCCTACCAGGCTGCGCTAATGACAATTGCACCAATCCGAGGCAGACCCCGTAAATATTGCTCACGAATGGCGCGCGGTTCACGCGCTTAGACTGCGCCGTCTCCATTGCCGTACGCAGTGCGTTCACACCATGCCAGCGACGCACAGCGGGGATGCAGGCATCGTGTACCCTGGGTCGATCAGGGATCTTTGCTGTTGCGGCGCTGTTGACATTTCGCCCCTGGGATTGCTCATCACGTACCCACCCAGGAGACGCCCGTGATCGCTCATACGACCCTGCCCGTCAGCGACTATCCGCGCGCCAAGCGCTTCTACCTTGCGGCGCTCAAGCCGCTGGGCTACGTCAACAATATGGAGTACGGTCAGAGCGCCGGTTTCAACGACGGCAAGAACACCGATTTCTGGATCAGCCACAAACAGACCATCGTTCCGCTGCACCTCGCCTTCGAGGCCCGCAGCAGCGACGAGGTGCAGGCATTCCATGCAGCCGCGCTTGCCGCTGGTGGGCGGGACAACGGCGGCCCCGGGTATCGCGATTATTGGCCGGGCTACTACGCCGCCTTCGTGCATGACGCGGATGGACACAACATCGAAGCGGTGTGGTACGACTACAGCAAGGTAACGACCACCGCGACATGCGCTCATCGCCGGGAGTCGCGTATTCCCCAGCCGAGGAGCACCACGACGTAAAAGGCCAGATGCGCGAATAGGATCTTGCGTTATTTATGCGTGAACATCGCAAGCTCACCGACCGTGGCAGATGATGTACACCCCTGCGCTGCGAAGAGCACGGGGTACTAACGGGCCAAACCTCGATTAGTAGGGGACCGTGGAAGGCGCATGCGGCCCAGGCACGAAACTTTCAATCAAAAGTGAAAGTAGATTTCCCGGCTAAGGCTAGGCCAGAGATCGTGCAAACCTTCAGAAGGACTTCAGCAGGAGACCAGTACTGCTCTTTCACTGGCCCCTGCATCTAGGGTAAGTCCTTGATTCAATTGGTCGGGGCGAGAAGATTCGAACTTCCGACCCCTTGCACCCCATGTGAAACCCACCCCCTAATTGCCGCACCGCACAAACTCGATTTTTCCTCTGAAAATCAACGCAAAACGCTACAATCAATTTCATCGAGTTAAATTGTAAATGGTACCCAAATGGTACCCAAAAAAAACCCATCAGAACCGACCCGAGGCCGTTCCTTCAGCGCGCTGTACCTGAAATCGCTGCGCGCGAAGGACCAACGCTACTTCGCCAGTGATCCCCTGGTGGCGGGTCTTCGGCTGGTCGTCGAGACTTCAGGTTCGAAGTCCTGGCAGTTCCGCTTCATGTGGGAAGGCAAGCGGACCAAGCTCGCGCTGGGCTCCCTTGAATTGCTACCTCTGGCCGAAGCTCGCACCCGAGTGCTCGAGGTACGCAAGTTGATGAGCCAGGGTATCGACCCGCGGCGCGCCAACGTGCGCCCGGACCGGCCTGCCAGGCTTTCAGCAGCAGCAGCCCAGGTTATCGCCCCGAACACGGTCCTTTGGCTCTCCCAGGAGTTCATGGAACGGTTCATTCGGCCGGCGCGCAAGAGGCCAGAAACCGTGCAACGCATCCTGGACGTCGACGTGCTGCCCCATTGGGGGGAGCGAGACGTCCGTACGATCACGCCACGTGACGTCGTCGCCCTTCTTGACCGGATAGTCGAACGCGGCTCGCCCACGATGGCCAACCGTATAGCAGCCATCGTCGGCCAGCTCTTTAAGTTCGCCGTTCACCGAACCATCATAGAGGCCTCGCCCGTCCAGCTGCTGTACAGCCCGGGAGGAACAGAGACGCCGAGGGATCGGGTGGTAAGCGACGAGGAGCTCAAATCCCTCCTCCGCCACCTCGACAAGACGTTCATCCGTGCGCCGCAAACGGCTGCGATGATCCGCATCGCGCTGCTAACCGCCTGCCGCCGCAGCGAGGCTGCCCTGGCAAAGTGGTCGGAAATCAACTTTAAAACCGGTTTGTGGACGATTCCCGCGGAGCACGCCAAGCACGGCAACGAGTGCATCGTCGCGCTCGTGCCGGAGGCGATTGCGGCGTTCCGCACCCTGCAAAAGCGGGCAGGAAAGAGCCCGTGGGTCATGCCGGCCGACGAAGGTGGCGGCCCTGCCGATCCCAAGCTCCTTACTCGCTCGCTGGCGCGGCATACCAGCACGCTTGCAAAGATTGGAGTTCAGCCGTTTGTGCTGCACGATCTGCGTCGAACTGCTCGCACCGGTCTTGCCAAGTTGGGCACCCTGCCCCACATCGCCGAAGCTGTGCTCAATCACCGTG
>CAIQGU010000411.1 GCA_903871435.1 uncultured Burkholderiales bacterium
ATGTCCAGCGCCCAGGCGAAGTCTCGCGCGAGGGCTTGCACGCCTTCCAGCCCGCGCAGGCCGATGCCGGGGTCGAGTTCCACTTGCGTGCGCATGCGCGTGGTGCCGTGGCAGATGCATTTGTGCAGAACACGGGAGCCGCGGGCGTAAACATCGTCCGGCGTGAAGTCGCGCTTGGCGGCACTTGTCAGGCGCACGGCCTCCAGCACGGAGCCCTCGGCGGCGGTGCAGCGGTCGAGGATGCACGCCTTGTCGAGATGGATATGGCTTTCGATGAGGCCAGCGGTGACGAGGCGGCCCTCAGCATCCATCTCCGGCGCGTCGCAGGTCAGATGCGGTGCGATATCGGCAATCCGGCCGCCGGAGATGCCGATATCGCAGAGTGCTCCGCCGAGCCGCGCCCGGCGGATGACGCGGTCGATCATGCCCAGATGGGGTCAATCGGCGAGGGTGGCGTGCCGCCTGCTTCGATGGCAGCGCCTGCGTCGAGCAGCAGATCCTCCCGGTAGCGCTGCGAGATGAGCTGCACGCCGACGGGGGCGTGGCCCACCATGCCGGTGGAGACGACGAGGCCGGGCATGGACATCAGTGGCAGGCCGGTTTGAGTGATCTGCGCCTCCCACACCGCCTGCATGGCCGCCGGGCCGCCCATGTCGGCCTGATCGGCGAAGGGGAGTTGGCCGGAGACGGGGCAGAGCAGCAGCGGGTAGTCATCAAGGAACAGCTGGAACTTGCGCGTGAGGGTGGCGCGCTTGGGCAGGGTTTGGGCGATGATGTCGGTGGGCAGCGCCATTGCCATTTCGCGCAAGGCATCCGCCACGGCCATTGATGCGGGGTCGCCCTCTTTCTGCACCATGGCGTCGAACGCGGGGAAGCCGTCACCGAGCCAGAGCTTGACCTGCATGTCGGTGGCGTCTCGGAACGAGGGCGTGTCAGCAACTTCCTCGACGTGATAGCCGGCGGCACTGAGGCGCTCGGCGGCGTCACGCAGGGCTGCGATCACTTCAGGCACCACATGCATACCGTTCGGGCGCAGGCAGAGGGCAACGCGCTTGGAAACGGGACGGCCAGGCATGGTGATTGGCGTGTACCAGGGGTCACGGTAATCGGGCTGCGAGAGCACTTCGAGGCCGAGGCGGATGTCGGCGATGGTGCGGGCGATGGGGCCGGAGACGGCCATGAGTTGCGCGCCGATGGAGCGTTCTGGGCCGGACGGGTTCCAGGCGGGAATGCGGCCCAGGCTCGGGCGCAGGCCGTGAACACCGCAGGCATAGGCGGGATAGCGGATGGAGCCACCGATATCCGTGCCATGACCGATCGCCCCCATGCCGGATGCCACCGCTGAGGCCGCACCGCCGGAGGAGCCGCCAGGGGTCAGGCCCGGATCACGCGGGTTTTTGGTTTTGCCGTGCAGCTGATTGTCGGTGAACCAGCGCAGCGAGAAGGCGGGGGTGTTGGTGCGGCCGAGGATGACGGCACCGGCGCGCTTGAAATTGCTGACAACCGGGCTGTCCTCAGCAGCGATCAGGTCTTTCTGCAGGCGCAGGCCGTTGGTGGTGGCGTGGCCGGCCTGGTCGGTGTTGACCTTGATGGTAACCGGCACGCCGCCGAGCAGACCTGCATCCTCACCGCGCGCAATCGTGGCATCCACGGCATCGGCAGCGGCAAGCACTTCCTCAGGCCTGTGGGCGACAATGGCGTTGAGGCGGGGATTGACCGCATCGAGCCGCGCGAGGGCGTCCTGTGCCACCTCCCGGGCGGAGATCTCGCGGCTGCGGATCAGGGCTGCAAGTTCGCTTGCGGGAAGCCGCCAGGTTTGGGTCATCGGGTCATCCTATGCCGGTTTAACATCGTAGAATTGCGGGAAGCCG
>CAIQGU010000412.1 GCA_903871435.1 uncultured Burkholderiales bacterium
CAACGCCGCCACCAGGTGGTTGTAGGCATCGGTGGCCCGCGTGACGGGGGAGCTGGCGATGTGCCCGTCGAGCCAGCGGGACACGACGGCGTCCCAGTGCTCGATCTGGCTGCAATGCGCACCCACTGCCTCTGAAACCGCGTTCAAAGGGGTTTCAGAGGGCGTTTCAGCGGGCGTTGAAACATCTGACATCAGGGGCTCCATCAGGGCAGCAGCATGGTGACGGGGATGCCGGCGGCGGCTCGGCTGGTCTTGATCGCCTCGAACGTCTCGATCACGCCTTCGATCCAGGCATGGGCCACCACGCCGCCCAGCGTCTGCTGCGCCGCGATGCCGGTGGGTGCGAGAGCGGCCTCGATCGCATCGAGCAGCGTGTTGAGCTGGATGCCGGAGGCGACGTGCTGATCGGGGCTGGAGACGTAGAGGAACAGCCGCGCGCCCAGCGTCCGGCGCGGCGGCAGACCGGCCTTCACCTGGCGCGTCTGCTTGTCCAGCGTCACGAACAGCGCCGGCAGCTCCGGATCGTTCATATCGTCCAGCGTGCGCAGCCGGCGGGACAGCGTGACGATCGGGCCGCCGCTCGTGCTCAGCAGCGGCAGGAGCTTGGCGAACAGCGCGGTGTAGGCGGCCTCGCGGCTCATGCCACACCCGCCACGGCCTGGGTGAGTGCGGCGCGAATGCCGTCCGCGCGCTCGGCGAGGGTGGAGCGGAGATAGGAGCGCTCCGGCATCACCACGCGTTTCACTGTCACCCACTGGCCGTTGATCTGGAACCGCAGCGCCAGCGCGTTCTTCGGTTCGATCACGCCGCCATATTCGTGGATGCGGGCATAGGGCGTGTTGGCGCCGACGATGCCCATCACGCTGGAGCCGTCTTCCACCACCTGGCTGAAGATGCTGCTGACCAGCAGGCCGGAGCGCTGGTTGAGCACCTGGCCGGACAGCTTGGTCTCGATCACAGCGGCCTCGAACAGCAGTGCCTCGGTGGTGATCGCGGCGGTCAGCCGGTTGCTCGCGGCGTCGCCGAGATGCTGGAGCTCGACCACCACCTCGTCCAAGCGGCCGGCCTCGATGGTGAGCTCGTCGCTCATCGCGGCACCACGGCGCGGTATTGGCTGAGGATCGTGGCGACCTGAGCCGGCATGTCCTTCAGCGAATAGGATGTGGTCTCGCCGTCCGCATGCACGCTGGTCAGGCCGATGCGCGAGCGTTCGCGGTAGCGCATCGCCACCAGCTCGATCACTGCCTGGGAGATATCGGCCGGGATCGTGGCGAAGCCGGCGCTGTAGCTCAGCAGGACGTTGGAGTTGCCGCGGCAGAATTCGTAGCCGAACAGCAGGATGGATTTGCCGGCCAACCACCAGCCGGGCTGCATGAAAGCTGGCGCGGCCGGCACCACCGTTGTGTCGACCGTGACGCCCGAGACCGACACGATCGGCCGGACATAAGGCGTGATGCGGTTGAGGCCGTTGCCGTCGCGCACCTCGGAATAGGCCGTCACCCCGAGCGTGCGATCGCACCAGGTCTCGACGAAGGTGCTGGCGGCGGTGAGCAGACGCGTGAGCAGGGCTTCGTCGGTGTTGCCCGACGCCAGCCCCAGCCACGCCTCCACATCCGCCAGCGCCGCCAGGGCCATGGCTCAGCCCCTCTTCTTGCCGGCGCGGTCCGCCATTTCGGCGGCCCACTTCGCCTCAAGCTCGGCGACGCGGGCCTCCAGATCGCCGAGGCGGTCATGGGCCTTCGCGGGCGCATCGAACGGCTCGCGCGCGCAGCCGTGGCTGAGCGCCTGATCGACGTGGGCGGCCGGCACCGTCACGGTGCCGTCGGCTGCCACCTCGTGGACGTCGTCGCCGATGTGCAGGCTGTGCAGTCCCGGGCGGGCGTGAAGCTTCACCTTGACCATGTCAGCCGTTCCCGATGTTGGTGATCATGCCGTAGGCGGCGGGGAAGTAGTTCTGCAGCACGCCGTCGAACGACACGCTGAACTCCACCTTCCGCTTGGTCTGCGGCCATACCTCGGCGCGGTAATCCTCGCGCAGGCGCTTCACCAGCGGCGCATCCACCTCCGACATCGGATACGGGATCTGCTCGCTGTCGAAGAAGATGGTGCCGGGCGGCAGGTTGGGATGCAGGCGCACGGCCAGCGGCTTCGAGCCACTGAGCGTGAACTTGTTCAGATAGCTGGTGACCAGGTCGCCACCGGTGATGTTGCCCTTGTTGCTGTTGATCATGAAGCGCTGGCCACCGCTGGTGCCGGCCGTCAGCACCTTCTGGGTGATGTTCTTCGCCTCCTGGCTGGAGACCCAGATCGTGTCCGGGCTGAGTCGGTAATTGTCCCAGAAGGCCTGTAGCGCGGTGTCGATCTCGACCACGGCGCCCTTGTTGTCGCCCGTGAGCGGCGTGCCGGTGCCGGCGGTGCCGGTGGCCATGGCGGCGAAGTAGCCGCCGTAGCCGGTCTTGGCCACCTGCGTCAGCACACCGTCATAGACCAGGCCGTTCGTGCTGTAGTCGCTCGCGCCCAGCGACGATGCCAGCTGCGTGCCGGTGCCGGCGGCGGTGGTGATCACCGTGCTGTTGATCGTGGTGATCGCGCCGAGCGTTTCTGAGCCGGACGCACCCCAGAACCAGGCATAGGCCGCCGTGCCGGCGATCGCCGCGGTGCTGGCCGAGATGGAATGCGCGGTGCCGGCGTCGTTCGCGGTCGTGACCACCTTCGCGGTGGACGGGATGCCCGATCCGCCGCCGTAGGTATCGGTGGTGCCGTCCGCGTTGGTGCGGGTCACCTGGCGCTTGATGCCGCCGGCCACCGAGCCGGAGACATAACCCTGCAGCGACAATGGCACCACGATGATCGAGACGGCGGTGTTGAAGTTGATGGCGCCGCCGGTGGTGATGTCCGCGGCCGTCGGCGTGGCGGGCTTGCCGAGCGCGTTGGAGGTGTTGCCCCAGAGGTCGAGCAGCTCCTCGCCGAGCATTGTGGCCCACAGCAGATGCGTCTGGGCTGCGGCCAGCAGGTCCATGAAGCCGCCGGCGGCCAGCTTGGCGGCGCGCGTGACACTGTCTTCGAGGCCGAGCTGCTTGTAGCTGGCGTAGTAATCGGCCGTGGTGCTGGACATCACCGCGCCGCGGTTGCCGTCCGACAGGCCGAGCTCGACGGCGGTGGTGTTGATGCCGGTGAAGGCGCGCCAGTTGGCCTGGATGCTGCCATCGGCCATGCGGCGCGGGATACGGTTGCGCAGCGGCGTCAGCACCGGGACGAGAAATTTCGCCGGGCGTTCCAGCGAGTAGTTGGTGATGCCGGAGACGGCCGAGCTGGCCTGGGTGAAGGCCTTGGCAAGATCGGAACTCGCGATCGACTGACGGGTCTGGTCGATGCTGTCCTGGGTCACGGCGGCGAGGAGGGCACTCATGCTGGGGTCCTTCTGGGTCAGGCCGACAGGCGGCCGGTCATGGCGAGGCGGGTTGCGACGGCGGCTTTGGCCAGGCCGTCCGGCATGGCATGGAAGGCTGCGAGTTCGGGATCGCCGGCGGAGGACGGCGCGATGTCCTCACCGCGCCCGACGGCGCGCAGCCGCACGCCGCCCGGCTGCGGCATGGCACGCAGCCGCTCCAGCTCGGCGCGCATGCTGTCGGTGGCGGCGTTGGCCTTGGCCAGGCTCTCGCGCGCGGTGGCGAGCTCGGTGACGGTGTTGATCACCATCCCCATCACATCGCCGGGCAGCCGCGCGCCTTTCATCATCGGATCGTCATCGTCAGAAACGATCTCGACGACCGGCTTGGGCATGGCCGGCAGCTGCGCCACGGCGGCGGACAGACTGGCCACGGCCTCCATCGTTTCTTCGCCGGCCATCGCCTGGAAGATCGCGGCACCCTCGGCGATCCAGGCGGACAGCCGCGCCGGGATCGCGCTGCCATCGCCTTCCCAACCGGCTTCGCATGTCACGTCCGCAGCGAGGCTGGTGAGGCTGTCGATCAGGCTGGCCATGCGGGAGACGCTGTAGAGGCCCTTGATCATCATGGTGGGCGGGCGCCACGCCTCCGGCAGGGACGCCGCAAGGCCCAGTGCCTCGGCCCGCGCGATCACATGCGCCTGGGCGTCCGCATCGGCGGCCTTCAGTAGCACCAGCGAGGCCGCCTCGATGTCGGCGAGGGCTGCGATCGGGAACCGGCCATCCGCCATGGCCACGCCCTGCGCGGCCAGATCACGGCGCGTCGCCGGGTTCCAGAGATGCGCCGCCTCGGCCGGGGCGTTCATGGCCGAGGTGTCGCCGAGTGCCTTCGCCAGATCATCAGCCGCGAGGCCGATCACGAGAGCGCCGAGCTCGGCCGGGGATTGCGCGGCACCGAAGGCTTTCAACAGATCCAGCGTGTCGGGCGATACGCCCGGTTGCGCCGGTTCAATGAACGAGACGGCCTGCTCGCCGCCATCGGCCTTGATCAGCGTGAACGTCGCATTCGGGTTGCAAGGCGTATCGACCAGCGACAGCTCGTGCATGCTGGTCACCGAGAAGCGGCGGATCGTGCCGTCCATGCGCCTGGCCGCTTTGCCGCCGGGCGAGATGCCGGTGTAGACGCCCTTGAGAACCTTCTCCCACTCGCCGTCGTCCACCACCTCGATGTCGAAGGAGATCGCCCGCGTGTCATCGTCAAAGGCGATCTCGCGCACGACGCCGGCGGCTGTGCCCAGCGGGAAGCCCGCGTGCATGCCGCGCACGTTGCCCTTGCTCAACCCCTGGCTGGCGGCGAACTGCTCATCGGACCATGCCTGCACCACCGGCTTGCTCGCCGCGTAGTCCATCGCCTCGCCTGCTCGATCGACGCTCTCGTCGAGCGACGCAATGACGCGACGGCTTGTCGCGTCGGCCTTGCGGAGCGGAAAGATCAGCATGCGGCCTCCTGTGGATCGGAGGCCAGAATGGCTGTCTGCGGCATGCCGGATCAGTCCGGCCGACAGCACCCGAACCGCAGATTTTGGGAGGCCGATTTTTCGCCCGCTGGCGGCGCTGTGGGTTTGGCCGCTTCAACGGGACGATCGATGCCCCAAAATCGGCTTAGAACCGTCTAACGGCATCTAATGACGTATGTCCGCGTCTAAGCGGACCGGCGCCTGTCACCCAGCGGACAGACGGGCCGCCTGGAACGGCAGCCGGGCCAGCCGGCGGGACCATCCAAAGCCGTAGATGCGCCAGGTCGGCAGCTTCGCCATGAAGTCCATCCGCTCGGCCAGAACGTCGATCGCCAGGTCCTCGCCCGGGCCATTGCCGGCGAGGCGACGCACGGCGGCCATGGTGCCGTCACCGATATCGCCATCGACATCGGTGCCCGCGGCTTCCTGCAGCCATCGCGCCGCGCGCCCCACGCCGTTGTTGAACGCGGCATCGAGCGTCATCAGCGCCACGGCCGGCGGCAGTTCGTCGCCACGGATCGGCTTCCAATAGGCGAAGCGGGTGAGCTCGCGCGCCTGGTCAAGCGTGAGGTCGCGCACCAGCGCCGGATAGCGCGGCGCCAACGCGGCCGGCAGCGCCTTGCGCGCATCGCAGTAGCTCGCCGTGTCGATACCGTAGCGCGTGCCGCCGAGCGTGCCGACGCCGACAGCGCCGCCGGTCCAGTTGCCGCTGTCCTCGCGGCTCATGTCCAGCCCGTCATCTTCACAGATGAACTGCCCGGCACCGATCGCCCTGCCGGACCAGGCGGACGGGTCCAGCGGATCGGCGCCGACCTCGTGCACCATCAGGGCCGCGAAGCATTGCTCGAAGATGGTGGCGGGCATCAGGCTCTCCTGCAATCGAGGTGGGCGAGGGCGACGGTGGGCGTACAGCCCATGCGCAAGGCCGCGTGATCGGCGCTGAGCGGATCCGCCGGATTGATCGCGGGCCGCAGCGCGCGCGGCAGGCTGGTGCGGAAGCGCCACGCCATCACGGCCACCTGGTGCCGCTCCTGCGGTGTCAGTGCTTCCGGCAGCCGCAGGCAGACGGATCGCGCGAACCGGTGATCCGCCCCGCCGGGCGCCAGGCGCAGCCGCGCCAGGGCCGCCATCCGCTGTTCGAGCAACGCCAGATCGACATGCTCCATACGGGCGATGTCGTCCTCGTCGAGCTCGGCCGGCCTCATGACGGCTTGCTCACGCCGGGCACCATCACGCAGTAGCAGGCCGGGTGAAACGGCGGCGCGAAGCCCACTTCCCAGCTGTCCTCGATCGGGATGGCGCCTTCCAGCACGGCCGAGCGGCAGGCGATGCAGTGGTTCTCGTTCATGCCGAGGATCACCCGCTTGGTGATCGCCACGCCGCTGAGCCGGGAGCTCGCGCGCCAGCTGTCGATCTTGCCGAGGGACTGCGCCCGCTTCAGCTCGGTGCGCGCGATCAGCAACGCGCGATCCTCGCTGAAGGCATGATCGGCCACGATCCGGTCGATCAGCTGCTGGGTGCTCCACCCCTCGGCGATTGCCTGACTGACCACCCGGTTGAGCGCCGCGCGCGTGGTGTCGCTTACGCCGCGCACCAGATCGGCGGCCTGGGCCTGCGCCGCCGCGATCGCATGCGGGTTCGCCAGCCGCGTGGCGTCCTTCACGGTGATGCCGGCGATCTTCGCCAGATCCTGCATGCCCTCGCTCACACCGGCCGTGGCGGCCGTCTCCAACATGGCCGAGCTGCTGGCCTGCACCGCTGGCCACGGCATCGCGGCCACCGCCTTGTCGATCGCCTCCGTCACATTCTGCGGCACCGCCGGGGCGCCGGTGTGGACGGCGCGCGGGGCGAGCTGGTCCGCGATGCGCGACGCGTCCGCCAGATCATCGAAGGTCGAGGGCTCATCGGCCGGCTTGTCACCGGTCTCGTCGCCGGCCGCCTTCTGCATGCTGTCCGGCAGCAGCGCAGCGATGGCCTGCGCCACACGCGGGGCCTCGTGCGCCAGGAAATGAGACCAGATTGCCCCCAGCCGCGCATCGTCGCCGGCGGCCTTCAGCAGCTGCTCCTGGGCATCCGCCTCATCCGGCTTCGGCGCATCCGCCCCGCCCATCACCGGCCCGCCGTTATGGCCGATCTGCGGCGGCGGTGGTGGCGGAGCCAGTGCTACGGACAGCGGCACGGCCCCGGTCGGCGTGTAGATCAGATTGACATCGCCACCCTCGATCGGGTCGCGTCCGATATCCGCCAGCACCTGGTTGATCGTCAGCACGCCCACCTTGAGGTAGCCGGTCGAGACCGTCATCTGCTCGGCCGGGTTCGTCTCCATTTCCTCGTGCCAGGCGAACTCGATGTCGTGCCAGCCCCAGCCGGCCACGATGCACCGGTCGATCACCCGCTTCACCCACTGCATCAGCGGAGCGAGGCCCTCGGCATTGGCCATGCCGGAGGCGGTCTCGGCCGTGGCACGGTTGATCTGCTTCACCGCCCATTGCGGCGAAACGCTGAACGCGTAGCTGACGATGCGCGCCAGCCACTCGTCGAACTCATCCTTGAGGGCTGCTTCCTTGGTCTGGGTGAACCCCTTGGCAATGCCGCCCGGCACGAACCGCACCCGCCGCCGCGACGCCTGATCCCCAGTCAGCAGCTCGTCCCAATAGCGCTGGAAGTCGCCGATCTGCTCGACGGACCAGGTCTCCGGCACGCCGGCCAGCGCATCGGGGATCGTGCCGGCGGTGTAGTATTCGAGCTGATGCAGCTGCCGCCGCAGCGCGACGTTCACCGTCATCGCCACCTGCTGCACCTGAGACAGGCCGTAGAGCTTGTAGGAACGCAGGTTGCGCGGGAGGTAGAGCAGCTCCTCGCGCGTGTAGTTCACCGCCGGCAGACCCTTCAGCACCTGCTGATAGGCCGGCGCCGGCGGCAGCGGCGTCCGCCCGAAATCGTCGATCACCCGCTTGATCGTGCCGCCATCCACGAACTCGAAGCCGTAGATGCCGCCGCCCATGGTCCGGCGCGGGAACAGCGTGGCGGCATCGAGCACGAACATGTCGTCCAGCAGCGGTCTGATCCACTCTTCCCAGCAATGCTCGCCGTCCGGCGTCTCGAAGAACGCCGCGAGCACGCCCAGCCGCTTGTCCGGCGTCTTGCCCCGCGCCGATTTGTCCTTCAGCTGGAACTGCCAAGTCTGGCCGCAGAGCTGATCCTTCCGCGTCTCGATCACCAGGCGCAGCACGTCGCAGTTCTCGGCCAGCGCGCGGAGCTGCTCGGCCGAGACGTCCTCGTCCTGGCGCGGGCTGGTGGTGAGGTTGGTGGCTGTCGGGAAATCGAACTGCCGGCCGCCGATGCCGGGCGGCGCCTGTGGCGCAATCGGCTCGGCGGGGCCGAACCAACTGGGGCCACGGCCCGTGACGGCATAGACCACAGCGGTAGCCAGACGAGAGAACAGCGCGGGCTTGCCGGGCGCGGGCACATTGCCGGGCTGCGTCGTGTCGCTCATGTGAGCGCTCCTGCATGGGTTTCAGGGGCGGCCTCGCGCGCCTTCATCGCGGCGTGCTGCTGGCGCATCCATTCCAGCATCCCGTCAGCCGGCTTGGTGATGAACGGATCGGCGCCGGCGATCGCCATCATCCCGGCCCAGGCGCGGTCGGCGTGGCCCTCGCCGTCACGATCGGCGACTAGGCGCGGCATGCCGGTCTCGCTGGTGATCTTCTTGATCTTGTGCAGATCGGCCCGCAGCTTCGGATCGCCCGCGGGAATGCGCAGCTTGCGATCCTCGAACGCCATCTTCGCGGCGCTCGCCACGTTCATCCGCACGGCGCCGTTGAGATGCAGGCCAATCACCCGGCCGCGCCCGTAGCGTGCCTTGGCATCCTCCACCGGCTTCTCGCCCATGCCGGTCTGGTCCATCACCAGCCGCTCGACGGTGTAGCGCCCCATCAGCCGCTCGATCTCGGCATCCTGCGCCGCGAAGCTCGCGCCCTTGAGCGTCACGATCTCGCGCGTCCACATCACATCGCCCAGCAGCTCCAGCACCCAGGCGACCCAGAGGTCGTTCCGGCGCGCGATGTCGTTGCCGATGAACACCCGGCCGCCCTGGTAGCCTTCCGGCCTTCCTGCGGCCTCGTCCTCGCACTGGGTAATGATGTCGTAGCTCAGCCAGGCGCTGCTTTCGTCCAGGAACTCCAGCAGGAATTCTTGCCGCCACAGATCCTCGTCACCGGCGTTGCGGTGCAGCTCCTCGATGTCGCGTGGCAGGCCGTCCGCCACCGCCTGGTTGATGTCCACCAGGTGGCGGGACCAGCCATCGTCCGCGCCGGTCATCAGCTCATAGAACTTGTTCTGCTTGCCGTTCGGCGTGCTCACCACGCGCAGCTTGAGCCCGGGCTTGGAGATCACCGGGAACAGCGCGCGCCAGATCGCCCGGCTGTCCCGGTGAAACGCGAACTCGTCGAGCATCACGTTGGCGGAGAAGCCGCGCGCGGTGTCCGGATTGGCGGGCAGCGCCGTGATTTTGCTGCCGGACGGGAAGGTCACCTCGGCGGCGCGATGCGTCGCGTCATCGATCTTGAGGTCGAACTCCATGATCTCGCCGGCCAGGCCATAGGCCTTCATATGCGGGCGCACGCCTTCGTTCAGCGCCTCGAACGCCTGACGCTCGCCGCGCGACAGGATGATCCAGCGGGTGCGGCCCTTGTTGAGCTCGTGATCGACGCAGTCGTCGGTTGCTTCCAGGGTGGTGGTAAAGGTCTTGCCAGTCTGGCGGGCGAACATGCCGATCTTGAACCGCGTGCGATCCTTCAGCCAGCGCACCTGGTAGGGATAGAGCAGGCCGCTCATGCTTCGCCCGCATACAGCGCGCGGATGCGGGCGATCATCTCGGCCGGCGTCAGCGCCTCGGCCGTCGCTTCCACCTCAACCTGCGCGATCTTCTTCTCCAGCTCGGCGACGAGTTCCTTCTTCAGCCGCAGCGTCTTCTCAAGGTCGGATTTCTCGGCCGAGGACAAATTGGCGAGCGCCTTGGTCAGAAACTGCAGGTCCTTCGCGTTGAGGTTCACCGCCCCTTCCGGATCGACGCTGGCGACCAGCAGGCGCGTCAGCAGCGACTGCATGACGCGGATGTTGAGCCGGGCCTGTCGGTTCTCGGGTTCCTCGCCGATGCGGCGCACCAGCCCCTCGGACATCGCCTGCCCTTCGGAGATCAGCCCGGCCAGCGCATCGAGCCCCTGGACATGGCGATGCAGGCCGGAGCGGGACGGCAGGCCGTCTTCGTCCAGCCCCATCTTGCTAAGATAGACCAGGATTTCATCAAGCGTGTGGCCGTCCTGGCGCAGGCGCGTGATGGCGTCCCGGACGTCGCTCGGCAGTTTGTCAACCTTGGACGGGCGCGGCATCAGCCGGGCGCCAGCCGCCAGCGCGACTGCTCCACGCCCGAAACGGCAATCCGCCCTTCGGCCGCCATCCGGCCGCGATCGGTCAGCGTGACCATGATCGCGTCATCGTTGTCGAGCGCGATGCACTCCTCATCGGCGAGAAACGCCAGGTCCACCGCGTAGGTGCTGCGGCGGTCCCGCGCGAAGCCGCCATGCTCCAGCGCCACGTAGATGACATCGGCCGGCGTCTCAGCGCCGATCCGCGCGAGCAGCCGCAGGATGAACACTCGTCGCGCTGCGTCCAGATCGGTTTGCAGGCTCATGCCCGGCCGGCTTTCAACGCACCGGCCTTCAGCGCGCCGTCCACAAGCACGTTCAACGGGCGTTCAATGCGCTCCAGCAGCTCGTGAACGCCTTGCACCTCCACGCGGATGGCCTGGGCCGTGCCTTCCAGGCGCGTCATCCGCTCGCGGAGATCGGAGATCTCGCTGCTGCTGGGCATGTGCTTCATGTCGGTTTCCAGCACGCTGATCCGCGCGCCCTGGGCGTCCATGTCCTCGCCCAGTGGCCCGATCGTCTCGGCCATATCCTTATGCGTCACGAGTGACTGCCGAATGACCCACCAGGCGGCGCCACTGAAAAGGCCGACGAAGCCGCCGATGAGCGTCAGAACGTCCACCCAGAACCGGGCGGACGAGGGGATGTCTTGAAGCAATTCTTTCTCCTGACCGATCATGGCGTGGGCGGGGGAACGGATGAGGACGCGGGGGCCGCGCCGGCGCAGGCGCGGACCACGGCGCGCAGCGCCGCGTAATCCGCCATGAAGCGCGGCAGCACCGAGGTGGGTGGCAGCGCTTCGAGCTCGTCCGCGGCCCGGGTCTGGTCCACCAGGTCGTATTCGACGAGCGGCGGGCAATCCGGCTCAGAAATGCCCGGCGCGCAGCTCGCGAGCCACAGCAGCGGGATCATGAGGCGCAGCGGTTTCGGCCACGAGTTCGGCATGGGTCACCTTGTCGGTTATGGCCAAATCCTTGGCCTGCTGCGCCGTGGCGCCGGCGCTGCGCAGGGCGGAGATGCCCCACACAGCGCCGCACACCACGGCCAGGGCGGCCGCCGCATACACGGCCGCCGAGATCCCGGCCGGGATCACTTCGCAGCGGGTGTGGGGACGGCCACCGGCGCGGGCGCCGGCTTCAGATTGCCGATGAAGTGGATGGCGCCGTAGATCACCGAATAGACCGTGGAGCTGGCCGTGGTCGGCGCCGGCAGCAGCAGCAGCACGGCGGTCGCGATCGCGATGACGAAGGTGATGTAGGGGATGATGCTGGCATAGGGCGTGGCGGCCAGCAGGGATACGATGTCCATGGGTGCTCTCCTGGGTGGGAGCCTGACCCTAGAAACCTGTGCTCGCGCGTATCAGTCCGGCCGACGCCACATGAAGGCGGCGCGGCCGATGGTCAGTCCGCCTGATGCGACGCGATCGCGGCAGCGGTCGCCACAGTCGATCCGCGCGGCACGACGTGAACGCTTCTGCCGCATCGTGCCGCGATCTGCCCGAGCATTGCGGCGTGCGCGCCGACGCAGGGCCAGCCCAACGACTGAGCCTCGTGATCGTCCGACGCGATCCCCAGCTCGATGACGACACCGCCTGGATGTCGCGCGATCACGTCCAACGCCTGATCGGCACCCTTCTCGATGAGCCGATACAGCGCCCGCAGCTCGGCGAGGATGCCGTCTTTCACCGGATTGCGTCCAGATGCCCAGGATTTCACGGTGTCGGGTCGCACGCCGAGAAAGTCAGCGGCCTCTCTTTGCGAGAGGCCGCACCGGTCGAGCAGCAGGGCAAATGCTGTGATCACCGGATTACGTGGCCGCGCAGCCCGCAAATGCGGCTCTCGCCAAGCCACGCCTCCACGATGTCGCCCCGGTGATCGGTCCCGACGTGACTTCCCTTCGGGAGAAGGGCGGTCGCGCCAGCGGCGACGCGACGGGCGTTTTCATGAACAACGAGCGCCTCGCGAATGGTGGTCGCGTCGATCCACGTTGTCTGATTGGTGCGAGCGTTGGTGATCAGGAATTCGGTCATCTCAGGTTCTCCACCTCGTCCAGCGGGCCAATCCCACTGGGCATCGTCAAAATACACGACCCGTGTATTTCGTCAATATCCGTCTTCGTCAGGCGTCCGTCAGACGAAGCCCGCGCCGATCGGGCGCAAACCCGAAATCCAGCTGCGGGCGATCGCCCATCGGCGCGGCATCGCGCCCACCGCGCCGCCCGCCGATCCCATAGCGCCGGCCCACGCCGCGGATCGCATCTGTGATCTCCACACCCGCAGGATCGAACCCTTCCAGCAGCCGCGTCACCCAGCGCGGGCCGAGCTCCAGCTTCTGCGCGATCTGGGCATTGTTGCAGCCCAGCACCTTCAGCGCCCGCGCCTCGAACCAGTTCAGCGGGCCCTTGCAACTCGGCACCAGGCGCTCCTCGCCGCCCAGGCGCTGGCAGATCAGCTGCGCCGCGCGATGCCCCACGCAGGCCGCGATCGGGTGCGAGGAATAGATGCGCTGCGGGAAATACACCTTCCGGCCGCTGAACGTCCGGGCGAAGCGCAGCGTCAGCGGCAGGCCGACGAGATCGCAGATCTCGCCGAGCAGCGCAGGCAGCAGGTTCACCGGAAATTCGAGCGCGGCCATGATCAGCTCCGTCGGCTGGAATAATCGGGGGGCAAAACCGTCACGATCATGGCGTGCATCGGTTCATAGACCACGCGAACGCCCCGCCCATCCGGCAGGCGCACCAGCCACAGCTCGCGGCCAAACCGCTGGCGCTGCAGCAGGATCGCGGTGCTGCGGTCACCCGCGAGCGTGAGAACGATGTCCGCCACCATCGCGCCAAACGCGGCCGGCGACAGAGACACGCCGTAACGTGCCAGCGCCTGTTCGGCGGCGTGGGGGCAGCCGTATTGATGCGCGGAAGGCGGGAGCGCGTTCATGGCGCGCTCCCGCTGCTGTGCCGGACGTTAAGCGGCGTCCAGCAGGTCTCCGGCCACCGCTTCGAGGCGCTCGCCCAGCAGGTCGAGCACAACGCCGAGGCCGGCCGTGGTGTCGTCAGAGAGCGAGATTTCGCCCTCCAGCAACCGGGCCAGCGCGCGCATCGCGGAGGATATCCGCGCCACGCACGCCCCGTGGTCAGGCGGCATCGGGTGGCAGCGCTGGAACTGCTTCCAGCTCTCCGTCGATCACCGTGAAAGACCAGCCTTCCAGTGCTTCGATCTGCTCCTTCGTGAGGCTGTCGAAATGGCATTTCATCAGAAATGCAGCTTCGTCTGAGGCCGTTTCCAACATTTCCACGGCTTACGCCTCCGCGCCCGGCTCGAAGGCGAAAGACGGCTGCTCCGACGCGGGCGGCGTGGAAAAGGCAAACCACGCCAGCAAGTCGAGCTGCCCTGCCGTCAGACCAACCTGCCGCCCCAAGGCGTTGGCTTTGCGCCTCACCTCGCCGCGTTCGGCTTTGAACCCTTGGGTCAGCACTTTTTCCTGGTGACGCAGAACCATGACGTCGTCGACCACCGGATGCTCCAGCCAGTCGGTTGGGCGCGCCGCCTGAAAAAACAGATCCTTGTTGACCCGCTTGCCGGTGTGCACCGGCAGGCCCTTCGTCGCGCACACCCAGGCGGCATAGAGCAGCTTGGCGCTCTTTGTCTGGAACGCGATCAGTGTGTTCCGCACCTTCGCCGAGTCTGGCCCCGCCCCTGCCACCTTGGGCCGGGTGCGCGAGACTGTCCTCCGCTGCTTTGCGGCCCTCGCGGCCTCGTCCGAGGGACGGCTCGCCCTCGGCTGGAGCCCCCCCGCCGACGAGTCATTGGGGTCGTCGCCGCTGGAGCCGCCGCCGCCGGGCGAGGGCGAGGGCGAGGGCGAGGGCGAGGGCGAGGAGGGTGCCGCGGGGCGGGCGCTGCTCGCGGCCGCGCCCTGGCTGGCGAGGG
>CAIQGU010000413.1 GCA_903871435.1 uncultured Burkholderiales bacterium
CGGAGGCGGCTACTGAAGCGGCTACTGAAGCGGCCACTGAAACGGCTACCGGATCGGCACCGGACATTGCCCCAGAGCCAATAACTGTGACCGCCCCCGATGCAGTGCCTGCCGCAATGCCTGACGCCGCCTCGCAGCCGTTCACCAGTCGCGTGGTGCTGGTGCTGAGCAAGACGGATCTGCTGCGCGACCGCAATGCGTTGCTGCCACTCATTGCCGGCGTGGCGGCCCGTTATCCATTTACCGCTATCGTGCCGGTAAGCGCTTCGAAAAGCTGGCAGCTGGACGACCTCTTCGATGCCCTGCGCCGCCTCCTGCCCGAAAGCCTGCCTTTGTTCGACGCGGATGAAATCACCGACCGCAGCGTGCGTTTCCTGGCGGCCGAACTCATCCGCGAGCAGGCGTTCCGCCTGCTGGGCGACGAACTGCCCTACGGCCTGGCCGTCTCCATCGAGGCCTGGGAAGAATCCGCCGGCCGTGCCGTCGTCTCGGCGCTGATCATGGTGGAGCGCGACTCCCAGCGCGGCATCGTGATCGGCAATGGCGGCTCCAAGCTGCGCGCCATCGGCACCAAGGCCCGCACCGCGATCGAACGCCTGCTGGGCAAGCCGGTGTTCCTGGAGACCCACGTGCGCGTCTCGGCCGGCTGGAACAACAGCGCCCGGTCGCTCGATCGTCTGGGGGTCGAGGCGCCCCAGCGATCGTGAGCGCGGTGGCCGGCGTGCAGGAGGCCGGCGGCGCCAAGCCGGCAGCGGCCAAGAAAACGGCCCGTGTGGCCAGCGGCGCCCGCGCACGACGCGTCTCCGATACGCGCATCGATCAGCAGCCGGCTTTCGTGCTCCACTCGTATCCGTGGCGCGAGACCAGCCTCATCATCGATGCGATGACGCGCGATTTCGGCCGCGTGGCCCTGGTGGCGCGCGGTGCCAAGCGCCCTACGTCGCAGTTTCGCGGCCTGCTTGCGCCCTTCGCGCCCTTGAGCGTGTCCTGGAGCGGCCGCGCCGAGATCAAGTCGCTGATCCGCGCCGACTGGGTCGGCGGCCTTGCACCACTGCGCGGCGAGCAACTGCTGGCGGCCTTCTACCTCAACGAGCTGCTGGTGCGTCTGCTGGCCCGTGATGATCCCCACGGCGAGCTGTTCTTTTCCTATGCCCGCACCCTGCGGGCCCTCTCGCTGGAGCGAGCGCAGCGCGAGCAGGCGCTGCGCGGCTTTGAACTGGATCTGCTGCGCGAGATCGGCGTCTCGCCGTCCTTTGATGCATCTGCCGATGGCGCGGCCATCGATCCGGCCGCCTGGTACCGCGTGGATCCGGAGCAGGGCGTGCGCTGGGTGGACGAACCGCCGCCCACCGGCGCGGAGTATTGCGTGAGCGGCCGCACCATGCAGGCGCTGGCCCAACGCGATCTGGCCGCGGTGGCCGCGGCACGCGATGCGCGCGCCTTGTTGCGGCAGCTCATCGGCTACCATTTACGCGGCCGCCCGCTCAATACGCACCGGATCCTCGCGGATCTGCGCAAGCTGTAGCGGCGGGCGCACGGGCGCGTATTCACCTACCTATTCACCTCGCAACCCCACGGCAATCCCACCATGACCGCCCTGAGCGTTAACCTCAACCGCGTGGCCCTGCTGCGCAACTCCCGGCCGCTGGCCATACCCAGTGTGGTTCATGCCGCCACGCTCGTGCTCGAAGCCGGCGCCGAGGGCATCACCTTGCACCCCCGGCCCGATGAGCGTCATATCCGCCCCGCCGACGTGCAGGATATCGCCCGGTTGCTGCAGCGCTGGCCCGGCGTCGAATACAACCTGGAGGGCAATCCCTTCCACCAGCTCATGCCGCACGTTGCGGCGGTGCGGCCGCAGCAGTGCACCCTGGTACCCGACGCAGTGGATGCCGCCACGTCCGATCATGGCTGGGACCTTGACCGCGATGGTGATCGCCTGCGGCCCATCATCGAACAGGCTCACGCGCAGGGTGTGCGCGTGAGCCTTTTCATGGATCCCGAGCCCGCAGCCATGGCCGCGGCCCGCGCGCTGGGCGCCGACCGGGTCGAGCTCTACACCGAGGCCTATGCGCGCGCGCACGGTGGTCCCGGGCAGGCGGCCAGCCTGAAACGCTATCGCCTCGCCGCCGAGGCGGCCCTGGCAGCGGGGCTGGAGATCAATGCGGGCCACGACCTCAATCTCCAGAACCTGGGCGACTTCCTGCGCGCGGTGCCGGGGGTTGCCGAGGTATCGATCGGCCACGCGCTCATCGGCGATGCGCTGGAGTTTGGTCTGGCCGAAACCGTTCGGCGCTACCTCGCGGTGATCCGCACCGCCAACCTGGCCGGCGCGGCGCAATGATCTACGGCATCGGTACCGACGCCGTCGAGGTTTCCCGCATCCAGGAAGTGCTGGAGCGCCGTGGCGCCCGCTTCATCGAGCGCATTCTGGGTCCGCGCGAGCGCGAAGTGCATGCGGCCCGCAGCGCACGCTCGCCGCAGCGCGGCCTGCTCTTTCTGGCCACCCGCTTTGCGGCCAAGGAGGCCATCGCCAAGGCGCTGGGCCTGGGCATGCGCCAGCCCATGGACTGGCAGGCAGCGCAGATCGTCAACGCGCGCTCGGGCCGCCCGGAAGTGGTCGCGGACCTGCAACTGGGCGACTTTTTGCGCGAGCGCCGACTGCGCTTGCA
>CAIQGU010000414.1 GCA_903871435.1 uncultured Burkholderiales bacterium
CCTGCCTATTCCACTGGTAAGCATGTTTCCATGGGAATAGCATGGCGTCGGCATCGAACCAAAAATGAAGAACCGCAAAACACTCTGTGCGATACCGCACGCATGCCACCCCTGGAGATCCTCCGAAAAGCGGGTGAATTCGCCCCTGCGGGATGCGGTCGCATTCGAGACCCATCCAAGCCGCCGCGCTAAACGGGAACCGCTCCGGCAAAGCTGAAAATGCAAAAAATCCTCTCGCCGCTCGATGATGCGCAGGCCCTGCTGGCCGCCATCATCCTGTCTGCCGAGGACGCCATCGTCGGCAAGACGCTCGACGGCATCATCCGCGTATGGAGCCCGGGCGCGGTGCGTCTGTTCGGCTATGACGCCGACGAGATCATCGGCCGGCCGGGTACTTTGCTGTTACCTCCGGAACGGCAGAACGAAGAGCGGCTCATTCTCGAGCGCATCGAGCTGGGCGAGCGCGTGGAAAGCTACGAGTCGCAACGCCTGCGCAAGGATGGCACGCGGGTGGAGGTCTCGCTTACCATCTCACCCATACGCAGCCTTGACGGACGCATCGTGGGGGCGTCGAAGATCGCGCGCGACATTACTTCACGCATCACCGCTGAACGGCGCGAACGGCGCCTGGCGGATTTCTACGCAGCGCTGTCCCAGACCAACGCCGCCATCGTCCGCATCCGCGACGAGATACCGCTCTTCGATGAGATCTGCCGCGTCTGCGTCGAGCTGGGCCATGTGTCCGCGGCCTTCGTGGCACTGGCACGTGATGGTTATGCGCAGCCGGTATCGGCGGCCGGAGCCGACGCCGGCTATGCCACGGACCTGCGGATCCCGCTGTCGCCTTCGGCGCCCGAGGGACGAGGGCCAGTGGGAATTGCAATGCGCGAAGGGCGGCGCTATGTCACCAATGATCTGCTGTCCGATCCGGCATCCGAACCGTGGCGCGAGCGCTCGCGTGCGCTGAACATCAAGGCCGGCGCCGTGATGCCGTTTCGCCGCGGCGGCGAGGTTGAGGGATGCATCGCGCTGTATGCCCCGGAGACCGATTTCTTCGACGCCCAGGTGCTGCAGCTGCTCGAGGAGATCGCCTCGGACCTGAGCTTCGCGCTCGACAACCGTGACCGCGATGCGGCGCGGGTGCGGGCTGAAAACGAATTACGGCGCAGCCAGGCGCGTCTGCTGAGCGCGCAGGCCAGCGCGCAGCTCGGCAGCTGGGAACACGACCTGCGCAGCGGGCAGATGCACTGGACCGAGCAGATGTTTCGCCTCTTCGAGTGCGATCCGGCCGAGGGAACACCGGCGCACGCCGACCTGTTCGCGATGATCAACCCGGAGGACAGCGGGCGTTTCTCGGCCGCATACGAGGAAGTGGCCAGTCGCGGCCTGCCGGCTGCGCTGGAATTTCGCAGCCACCCGTTGCGCGGACCCAAACGCTGGTTCACGGCGTCGCTGGAAGGGGCACGGGGCGAGGACGGCACGGTGACCGCGGTGTCGGGGACCGTGCAGGACATTACCGAGCGCAAGCGCCACGAACTGCGCATCGAGCACATGGGCACCCACGACGCCCTCACCGACCTGCCCAACGTGACGCTGATGCGCGACCGCGTCTCGCAGGCCATCATGCGCGCGCGCCGTGTGGGTTGGCAGGCCGCGGTGATATTCGTGGACCTGGACCGCTTCAAGCTCATCAATGATGGCTACGGCCATCTGTTCGGCAATGCGCTGCTGCTCGCCGCGGCGGCACGGCTGCGCGGGGTGCTGCGCGACTGCGACACGGTAGGTCGGCTGGGGGGCGACGAGTTCCTGTTGCTGCTTACCGACCTGAGCCGCAAGTCCAGCGCCTACGTGATCGCCCAAAAGGTGCTGGACAGTTTCCGCGCACCCTTTGTCATCGACAACCGGGAAATCTTCTGCACGGCCAGCATCGGCGTGAGCCTCTACCCCGAGGACGGCACCGACGTCGATACGCTCATCGGCAACGCGGACATCGCCATGTTCCGGTCCAAGGAGTTGGGGCGCAATACCTACCACTTCTTCACTGCGGAAATGAGCGAGGAGACGCGCCATCGCGTGCGGCTGGAGGCGGAGCTGCGGCTCGCCCTCACGCGCAACGAGTTGCATCTGGTGTACCAACCCAAGGTGGACCTGCGCGACGGCAGCATCACCGGCTGCGAAGCCCTGCTGCGCTGGCAGCACCCCGTTCTGGGCGCCATATCGCCGGCGCAATTCATCCCCATCGCGGAGGAGACCGGCCTCATCATCGGCATCGGCGACTGGGTGCTGCGCGCCGCATGCCGGCAGAGCCGTGCCTGGCAGGACGCTGGCCTGCGCCCCATCGTGGTTTCCGTCAATATGTCGACGATGCAGTTTCGCCAGAGGAACCTCGCACGTTGGGTGCGCGAGGTGCTGCAGGAAACGGGTCTGGCGGCACAGAACCTGGAGCTGGAGCTCACCGAAACCATCATCGCGGACGATACGGATCATGTCGTCGGCGTCATCAATTCGCTCAAGGCACTCGGCTTGAAACTATCGATCGATGACTTCGGTACCGGCTTTTCCAGCTTGTCCTATCTTCGGCGCTTCCGCTTCGATACCTTGAAGATCGACCAGTCGTTCATCCGCAACCTGACGAGCCAGCCCGATGACGCCGCCATCGCCATGGCGGTGATCGCGCTGGCGCACAACCTGCGCATGTCCGCTGTGGCCGAGGGCGTGGAAACAGCGGAACACGCACGCATCCTGCGCGCCAACGGTTGTGAAGCCATGCAGGGCTATTACTTCAGCCGGCCCGTGCTGCCCGATGAGATCGCGGACATGCTGCGCTCGGGCAAGCGTCTGGAGCTCGATTAGCCCCGGCTGCCCTGCGATTAGGCCCCGCCGGCCCGCTCCAGCATGGCATGCAGCAGAACATTGGCACCGGCCGTGATGTCCGCTGGCTGGGCATCTTCGATCTCGTTATGGCTGATCCCATCCTTGCACGGGATGAAGATCATCCCGGCCGGAGCCAGCCGCGCCATGTACACGGCGTCGTGCCCCGCGCCCGACACCGTGCGCATGTGGCTGTAGCCCAGCGCAGCAGCAGCACGGCCAACTGCCTCCACGCAATCGGGGTGGAACTGCTGTGCCGGATAGCCCGACACCGGCTCGATGGTGATGGGCAGGCCGGACTCCGCGCTGAGGCGCGCCGCAACCGCGCGGATGTCCGCATCCATGGCCTCGCAGATGGCGTCGCTGGCGTTGCGCAGGTCGATGGAGAATTTGACACGGCCCGGAATCACATTGCGGCTGTTGGGATGCACCTGCACCATGCCCACGGTACCTCGCCCATGGGGTGGATGCCGGTGGGCACAGGCCACGACCTCCTGCATCAGGCGCGCCGCTACCTGCAGAGCGTCCTTGCGCAGCGCCATGGGCGTGGGGCCGGCGTGGGCCTCCATGCCGGTCACCACGCAGTCGTACCAGCGGATGCCCAGAACGCCCGTGACCACGCCGATGGTGATGCCGTTGTCCTCAAGCACAGGACCCTGTTCGATGTGGGTCTCGAAATACGCCCCCATGGGGTGCGCGCCGGGTTCCTCGGTGCCCAGGTAGCCGATGCGTTCCAGTTCCGCGCGCACGGTGTGGCCGGCGCTATCCGTGGCGGCATACGCGTGTTCGAGGCTGAAGGCTCCGGCGAATACGCCCGAGCCCATCATGACCGGCACGAAGCGCGAGCCCTCTTCATTGGTCCAGAACACCACTTCGATGGGCGCCTCGGTCTCGATGGCATGATCGTTGAGCGTGCGCACGACCTCGATGCCCGCCAGGACACCATAGTTGCCGTCGAACTTGCCGCCCGTGGGCTGGGTGTCGATGTGGCTGCCCGTGACGATGGGCGGCAGCGCGTTGTTGCGTCCCGGGCGGCGCATGAACACATTGCCGATGCGGTCGACCGTCACGATCAAGCCGGCAGCGCGGGCCCAGCCGGTGACCAGGTCGCGCCCCTGCCGGTCGAGATCGGTAAGTGTCAGGCGGCAAACCCCGCCCTTGTCCGTGGCGCCGATCCGCGCCAGCTCCATCAGGCTGGCCCACAGCCGATCGCCATCAACGCGCAGGGACGCCAGGGAGCGGGGGGCAACGGGGGTGGAAGTGCTCATGCAGGACTCCTCTTTGCGATTTCCGCGGGCGCGTGCAAGACCCCGTCAGCGACAGGGCGACACGCGCGGCCGCACCGGTCGGAGGATACCCGCCGCTTGAGCATGCCATCTAACCCTAATTAACCTCACCGCTTGCGGTTACCATGGCACGCGACCTTGCATGCCGCCGGAGCCATGAATGCCTCGAACCCCGCCACCTTCGCACCCGCCCGCTGAGCACAAGCTGCCATTGCCGGCGCGCGTAGTCACTGAAGCCGTCGCGGAAACCGGTAGCTTGCTCAAGCAAAGCGGGCCGCTGCGCTTCGGTTCGGGGCTGATCAGCGGGATTC
>CAIQGU010000415.1 GCA_903871435.1 uncultured Burkholderiales bacterium
ACCAACCGGGCAACCGCTGAGTTTCTCAATGTCAGCCCCAAGACCGTGGAAAAACACCGCGCCAACCTGATGCGCAAGCTGGGGCTGCGCAATGTGTCCGAATTGACGCTGGTGGCGCTGGAGAGCGGATTGATAGAGCGGCCCGGCACGGTTTCCCGCCTGCTGAGCAACGAGGAGTCGGAAACCCGTTGGGACAGCGCAGCCGTGGAAGTCCAACCGCTAGGCCTCTAATAGCCTTCGCGGCCAAAGCAGTTGCCCTCCCTCACCCGTGAAGCGGGAGAGGGAGGCTTCAAGCGATTTCGGCAGCAGCACGGCTGCTGCGTATCCCTAGAACTTAATTGCGCTGGCAGGCGGCAACAGCGGCCTTGTACTTGACGGCGTCTTTGCTGTTGGGATACTGCTGCTTGGCGGCAGCCTGGCACTGGGCGCGCTCGCCTTTGTGCGGGAACTTGTGTGCGGCGGGGTTAGTAGCCGTCGGCGTCACGGTTCCGGCCGAGATGGGCTTAGGTGTGTCGGCCGCAAAGGCCAGCAGGGGAAGGGCCAGGGCAACTGCCACCAGGGTTTGCTTGATCATGATTACGGTCTCTCCAATGGAAGTAAATGGCGCCTCGCGGCCGCCGGAAACGGAAAAGCAGGTCCCGTAATGCAACCGCCCGGGGCCGTTGGCGGAAAAATCAGATTCGCCGGGGCATAACGCCCGGCACGTGGCCGATTTACGTCAGCACCGGGCGCGCGCAAAGTCATGGAACGATCCAATCGGATTCGGCAACAAGGGCGTCGCCGTCGGACTGCGCAAAGCGAACTACGTAAGCACCCTTAGACGCAAAGCGCTGCCCCGCGGCCATCGATAGATGCGGATAGATGGTGGTGCCCTGGCGCTCGCCGCCCTTGGGCGTATTCTTCTGCGCCAGCGGACCCTGGGTGTCCGTGCCGTAAACGGCACCCGGCGCGTAGGTCGACGCGGCGGCCACCCGGCGCGCGGGCGGATGCCCGCCCTGGCGCACCATGGTTTCTTCCTCGGCGCGCAGCATCTCCCGGCGTCGCACATTGGTTTCACCACGGTCGATAAGGCAGTCCCGGTACACGTTGTCGAGCATTTCCGACATGGTGAAAACAAAGTAACCCACCGAGAAGAAGACTTCCGACTGCATGGCCTCGTCGACCAGCGGCACGTTGCGCAAGGCGGCCCAGGAATGGAAGGTGGCCATGTTGTGCTCGCGCTTTTGCGGCAGTTCATAGGGGTACAGCAGGTGCAGCACCGGGCGCCATTGCGCCGGCAGCATCCGGGGCGCGGTGCCGCCCAGCAAGGTCGAGACATAGACGGGTGCGGGGGGAGCGGGCAGCTGCGCCAGCGCGGCCAGATCCGTGGGTCCCAGCCAGAGCACCAGCACATCGGTACTGCGCAAGCCTCCAAGCGCCTTGGCCACGCCCTCGGTTGGTTCGAGGACACGGTGCAGATTCTTCACGCCGGGGGCCACCCGACGGTCGAACTCCGCGGCCGCCGATTGCGCAGCAGCTTCATCGCGCAACACGTGCACGATGCGCTGGGGTTTGGCGCGCTCCGGCTCACCGGCCAGCCATTGGGCCAGCACATCGGCTTCCAGGTCGACGCCCGCCGAGAAATAGAGGCTGTAGGTTTGATGTTCCGCACCCGGGGGCGGCGCCAGGATGCTCGGGAACCAGCAGGGGATGTGCCCGCGCTCGCAAAAATCCTGCACCGGTGCCCACTGCCCGCCGCCCAGTCCCGACACGAGAGCAAATACCGGTGCGCGCGCATAGGCTTGCTCCAGCTGCACCTGCCAGGTTTCGGGGGGGCCCTGAAGCTCCCATACATCCAGATCCCAGTTGCGCTCGAAGCTCAGCATGCCCTCGGCTGCGCTGATCATGTGGCGGTGGCCGGGCATGGTGTTGGAGTTCTTCTGGTCCAGCAGCGCGTGGATGCTCCGCAAGAAGGCATCCTTGCGGACCGGGTCCATGCCGGGCGCAACAACCGTTGCCAGCCGCACACTGTTCTTGGTAACGCCGGGCGACAAGACTATCGATAGCTGGTCGAGATAGGCCTTGAGTGCGAGAAAATCCGCATCGCCGATGTGATAGCGCGGCATGAGGGCGTTCATCTTGCGCCCGCTCACATGGACGCCGTCGCGGATCGCGGCCATCAGGCTTGCTGCGTCGTAGGGAGCATGGCTCTGGTTGAAGGCCCGGCCGCGGCGCGGATCCATGGCGATCACCACCCGGTCGCGCAATTTGTCGCCAGCGTAAAGCGACAGGCCGTTGATGGGCGGGACGATGATTTCCCCCTCGACCTCGCCCATGCCGCTGCGCCGGTGGCAGGCGACACAGGCCGCTGCCGATCCGGACAAGGGCGAGGCCTCCAGGCGGTCGGCCACCAAGGGGCTGCCGTCGGCACGGACACCTTCGGTATAAAGCCGCCGCCCCTGCTCCACCAGCTCGGGCGAGGCAGCAGCGACAGGAACCGGTACCGCGGGATCAGCGGCCGCTGGTTGCGGCGCAGCCGCCATGGCGCTGCCCGCTCCGAGCATTGCGCCCAGCACGGCGCCCAGAGCCAAGGCGCGGAGCCGCGCTGCCGGGCAAGGCGACCAATGCGACTTGCGCGATTTGCGGTTGGAGACAGACACGGCAACCATGACGGTGCGGGTAGGCCCTTTAGACCGGCTTATCGGTCCGACTGGGCGGGCTGCGTGGCCAGCAGCTCGACGTCAAACGTGAGCAGCTCGTTGGGGCCGATCTCGGCGCCCACGCCACGCTCGCCGTAACCCAGCTGTGGCGGTACAAAGACCTGCCAGTGGGAGCCCACCGGCATCTGCTTGAGAACCTGCTTCCAGCCGGCGATCAACGAACCGATCGTAAGGCGCGTGGGACGACCCGGCTCGGTGGAATCGAATTCGTTGCCATTGAGCAGCGTGCCGCGGTAGTTCACGGTTACGGCGTCGCCTTCGTCGGGCGTCTTGCCATTGCCCGTGGTGATGATGCGGTACTGCACGCCCGAATCCAGGGTAACGACACCGGGCTTCTTCTTGTTTTCCTCCAGGAACTTCGCCGCGGCTTCGGCATTGGCCACCTTGGCGCGGCCGCGCGAGGCCTGCATCTTCTGGCGCAGGGTCTGTTGGAAGCGGCCCAGCAGCTCGGTCATCTGGCGCTCGGGCAGCTGCAGCTTTACGCCGTCGAGTCCGTCTTTCAGGCCCTGGACCATGGCGTCCATATTGATCTCGGCGCCGTCGCCGGTGCGCAGGGCGCGGCCGGTCTGGACACCAACGGAATAGCTGATGAGATCACGCTCGGTGTTCAACTTGGGGCGGGCCGGAGCGCTTGCAGTGTCCGGCGCAGGAGCCGTTGCGGGCGCGCTTGCGACAGCGGGCGCCGGCGCGGCGGCGGAATCCACAGGGGGCGTATCGGCCGCCAGGACGGGCGCCATGACGGGCGCCACAAAGGCGACCGCCACAAGCAGGGGAAGTATTGATTTCAAACGCATGGCATGGCACTCCTGGGCAGGATCAAAAGAGGGTCGAAAA
>CAIQGU010000416.1 GCA_903871435.1 uncultured Burkholderiales bacterium
CTCCTAGCACCAGGATGTTTTGGAACGTCATGACGGTAGTTGCTGGAATTGTCCGGTGATGGGCGCACGCGCCAAACCGGGGCAGGCTGCCGGGCAGGCAATGCGGTGGCTCAGCATACTGGCTGAGCCTGCCCGTGCAATCCGCCCCGCCGTGTGGCCTTTGACGTCTACCACCCCGCGGATTCTAGCTGGCGGCTTGCGGCGCCTTGAAGGCGAAGGCAAAAAACGCTGACCCGCCAAGGAAGGCAAAGGCGACGAGGTAGTTCCAGGCCAGGCGCTCGCGCAGGAAAAAGACGGCGAAGACGATGAAAACAGACAAGGTCACGACTTCCTGGATGATCTTGAGCTGGAAGCCGGTGAACTCGCCAAAGCCAAGGCGGTTGGCCGGAACCGCGAGGCAGTATTCCAGCAGGGCAATCAGCCAGGAAACCAGGATCGCCTTCCAGAGTGGCCA
Organism: uncultured Burkholderiales bacterium; assembly: GCA_903871435.1. Taxonomy (GTDB): domain Bacteria; phylum Pseudomonadota; class Gammaproteobacteria; order Burkholderiales; family Burkholderiaceae_F; genus GJ-E10. The sequence goes on from CAIQGU010000416.1 coordinate 455, forward strand.
ATCGTGGCCGTACTTGAGATGCCCGTACCACGCGAACGTCATGAAGACATTGGACAGTATCAGCAGCAATACGGTGCGCATCAGCGGGGCTCCAGGACAGCCGGCGCCGTTCCGGCGTTGGGCGGCGTGGAGGGGCGAGTATGCCCGGGTGGCCGAGTCGCGCCGGGTGGCCTTACGGCAGTTCGGTGGCGGGTATGCCCTTGGGCGCAACCGGAGGCAGGAGCGCGTGCAGCGAAACGGCCGGGCGGTCGAGCATGCTGCCGTACACCACCGTGTTGAACAGCACTTTCTTGACGTAGTCGCGCGTCTCGGCGATGGGGATGGTCTCGGCGAATACGGTGCCGTCGAGCGGCCGGACCAGCGCGGCACGCCACCGGCGCACGCGATTGGGACCGGCGTTGTAGGCCGCCGACGCCAGCATGGGCTGGCCGTCCTGGTCATCGGACACAAGCTTGAGGTATTCCGTGCCCAGGCGTAGATTGACGTTGACCTCGCCGATGCGGTCGGCGCGGTAGTGATCGAAGCCGATGCGATGCGCGACAAAGCGCGCGGTGGCCGGCATGAGTTGCATCAGCCCCACCGCGCCTGCGTTGGAGCGGATGTCCTCCATGAAGCGGGACTCCTGCCGGATAAGCCCGTAGATCCAGGCCGCATCCACGCCCAGCGGCGCCGCGGTAGCCGTCATGAAGTCACGGTAGGGCATGGGGTAGCGTTGCGCGATGTCCACCAGCGTGCGGGTTCGCTCGGACGACGCGATCATGCGGTCGAGCACGCCCAGCCGCCGCGCCAGTTCCGCCGCGGCGTGCAGGCTCACATCGTCCAGGCCGCGCAGCTCCCAGTTCCATTCACGGTTGCCCTCTTCATGCAGGCCCAGCTCGAAGAGCTTGCGGGCGCGCTGCAGACCGGGCCGCAGCGAGAGCTGTTCGATCGCCGCCTCCGGAGCGTCCTCCGCGCGGGCCGGCAGGTGCATGGGCTGGCCGAGCTCTTCGGCGGCGAGGCGCCCGTAGAAGCTGAAACGGTCGGCAATGGATTCGAGCGCCGCGCGTCCCGTCTCCACCTGGCCCAGCGCGATGGCGGCATGGGCGTTCCAGTAGATCCAGGTGCTGTC
>CAIQGU010000417.1 GCA_903871435.1 uncultured Burkholderiales bacterium
AGAACGGTGGGAGTGCGGGCACCCTCACCCCAGCCCTCTCCCGCACGCGGGAGAGAGGGGGCACAACACACGGGGATGGGGCACCCCCTCTCCCGCTTGCGGGAGAGGGCTGGGGTGAGGGGGGCGGCGATCACTGTGCCGCCTCAAAACGCACTTCCCCGCCCACCAGCGTGTAATGCACTCGCCCCGGCAGCGACTGTCCGGCAAATGGCGAGTTATGCCCGCTGCTGATAAAGCCTTCGGGCCGTACGGTCCAGTTGGCTGTCGGGTCAAAAATGACGATATCGGCCTTGTGGCCGGGCGCCAGCAGGCCAGTGTCTTCGCCCAGGATACGGGCGGGCGCGGCGGTGACCACGCCCAGCGCCTGGGCCAGGGGTAAGGCTTCGGCCTGCGCCCAGGCGAGTATGAGCGAGAGCAGTGTCTCGAGGCCGCTCGCGCCGGCGCGCGCCTCGCCAAAGGGCAGGAGCTTGTCGTCCTGTGACACCGGCGCGTGGTCGGAGCAGACAGCGGCTATCGTGCCGTCGGCGAGGCCGGCGCGGATGGCGGCGCGGTCGTGCGCTGCGCGCAGCGGGGGGTCGAGTCGGCAGTTGGTGTCGTAGTAGCCGATGTTCTCGTCCACCAGATGCAGATGCTGCGAGGAAACATCGGCCGTGACGGGCAAGCCCTCGCGCCGCGCCGCGCGCACCAGGGCTACGCCTTCGGCTGACGACAGGCGGCAGATGTGGATGCGCGTGCCCGCGGTGCGCTGCAATTCAAAGATGGTGTGCAGCGCCACGGTTTCGGCGGCAACCGGTATGCCGGGCAGGCCCAGGCGCATGGAGAGCGGGCCATCGCCGGCAACGCCGTCGCCCGACAGGCTGGCATCCACCGGGCGCAGCCATACCGGCAGGTCGAAGGTGCTGGCGTAGCGCAACGCCTGCAGCAGCGTGCCCAGGTTGACCGGCAGCGCGCCGGTCTGGGCAAAGGCGACGCAGCCCACCTGTGCCAGGGTGTGCATCTCTGCCAGCGCCTGGCCGGCGAGTCCCGCGGTAAGTGCGCCCAGGGGATACAGGCGGGCGCCGGCTGCTTCGCGCGAGCGCTGGCGCAGCATGCGCACCAGACCCGGCTCATCGAGCGGCGGGTCGGTGTCCGGCGGGCAGGCGAGCCCCGTGACGCCACCGGCCAGCGCGGCGCGCATCTCGCCGCGCAGGGCGCCCTCGGCACCCGGCTCGCGCATGCGGGCGCACAGGTCGACGAGTCCCGGGGCAACGACGAGGCCGCGTGCATCGATTACCCGCTGCGGGGAGAACCCCGGCGGGCTTGCGCCGAGGGCAAGGATGCGACCGTCGGCTATGGCGATATTGACCACGGCATCGAGGCCCGATGCCGGGTCGATGACGCGGCCGTTTTCAATGGCGAGGGTTGCGCTCATGCGCGCTGCACCCCTTCCTGCTGGGATGACGCCACCATGGAGAGCACGGCCATGCGCACGGCGATGCCAAAGCTCACCTGCGGCAGGATCACGCTGTGCGGACCATCGGCTACCGCGGAATCGATCTCCACGCCGCGGTTCATGGGGCCAGGGTGCATCACGATGCAGTCAGGCTTGGCGTGCCGCAGCGCCTGCGGCGTGAGCCCGTAGTTGCGGAAATATTCTTCGGCGCTGGGCAGCAGCGCGCCGCGCATGCGTTCATTTTGCAGGCGCAGCATGATGATCACATCGGCGTCGC
>CAIQGU010000418.1 GCA_903871435.1 uncultured Burkholderiales bacterium
AGCCATCCGGACTGCTCGGCCTGGGCTTGATCCACACAAAGTTTCAGGCTGCTCATGATGCAGTGCGAGTGCAGGCGCCGCAGGTCAAGGCCGCCCACCCAGGCGCGCTCCAGCAGATCCTGCGGCAGGGCGAAACCCAGGTGCTGCCGCGCGAGGCGCTGCGCTTGCTCGGAGAAGTCGGCATCGTGCTGGTGCGCGGAAATCTGCTTGAGCACGCCCACGATCTGGCCAAAACGCTGCCGGACGCGCTGTTCATAGCCGAACAGTTCGGCATTGATGTGCGTATCCGTCAGCGCATGCTCGCAGCGCGAGCCGGCACCAACCACGCAGGCCGGGTTCGGCACGGGCGCCGAATCCGTCGCGACGACGGCGTGGCCCCCTGAGGTGGCGCTCCGGCGCAGTGCCAGCATGCGTTTGCGGGTGTCCATGCTCGGTCAACTCAGCCTCGTGCCCCACCGGACACCGTGACTGCGGCGCCGCGTCGGGCGCTGCCGGCGGAGCCGGTGACCACGGAGTCCGGAACTTCGGGGCGCTCCAGCTTGCTGAAGCCGACGGCACTGGTGCCGGCGCCGCGTGGCTGGCCGCGCTGGGATGGATTGCGCGCCAGGCTCGACGTACCTTCAGTGCCACTGACACGCGGATTGGCGTACCACGCATCGCCAGAAATGCGCCGCCCCTGCTGGCTGCCCTCGCCGCTGACCCGTTGGGCCGCCGCAACGGCGGCGTCGTCCTTGGCCTGGCGCCAGGAAGTGTCTACGTGCCGGAAGTCGGGGGTGCCGGTGATGAGGCCGGCACCCTTGTTTACCGGGCCAGTGATGCGGGCGTTATCCAGTGCGCTGCCGGTGACGGAGCTTTCACGCCTTTCCTGTCCCTGACGCGCCGGCGTCGTGATGCTGAAACCGCGCTGCGGCGCCTCCGCGACAGGTAATGGCGACGCACCACGCAGACCGAAGCGTCCACCGGCGGTGCAATTGGTCGGGCTATTGTCGACGCCCAGATAGGGGGTACCGGTCACCGCACCGCAGGATCCGCGTTCGTCTCCTGTGACCGGCGAGCTGCCGGCACCGGGACGGTCGCCCGTGACGACGGTTGCTGGGATCGAGGCGCTGTCGCGTACCAGGGAGCGGTGCTGCTCGGCGCTGGCGGGCGGGCAGAACTGCTGCAACTGGGAGCCGCCGAAATACTGGTCGCCGCTGACCAGAACGCAGGCACCTGCTTCGTTGCCGGTGACATTGCCCGCACGTCCGGGGTAACTGCCCGAAACGGTCTGGCCGCCCAGGCTCTTGTCGACAACCACCTTGGACACGGGAGCCACGCCTTCGACGGCGCCCAGCTTTTCGAGTTGACGGGTACCGATGTAATCCGTGCCGGTGACGGGTTTGTACCCGAACGTTTCGTCACCGGATAATTTTGGGCTGGGAGCCACCTCCGAACCGGTGACGATGCGTCCACCCACGGTTTCCATGCGGCCCACCTTGCGCGGCGTGGGCGTCTCACACAGGCCGGCAAAGTCGGCGGTGGTGTAGTACTGGCTGCCGGTGATGGACCGGCACGAGCCTACCTCGTTACCGGTGACACGGCCGGAGCGATCTACCGAGCTGCCCGACAAGGCCTGTTCACCGCGCGTGGACATGACGCTGACCTTGCGCGGCGCCTCCGGTGCGGTGGTCTTGCAGATATCGCGGAAATGCTCGGTCGACAGATATTCGGTGCCTGTCACCGGACGGCAGCTGCCGGCTTCGTCGCCGGTCTGCCGGTTGCTGCGCCCGACCATCGTTCCGGTGACCGGCCGTCCAGTCCCCGTGTGGCTCATCCCCACCTTGGAAGGCGCGGGCTTGGGACGCGACTTGCACAAGGCGTCGAACTGTTCGCCACCGATGTATTCCGTGCCGGTAACCGGCCGGCAGGAACCCGGCTCGTTGCCGGTGACCTTGCGGCTGCGCTCGACGCTGGTTCCGGTGATGCCCTGTCCGGAAAGCGTGTGGCCCAGTTCTACTTTCGGCGGCACGATAGCGTTGGCTGCAGCACCAACCGCGCCATCGACCGCCCGCGCCTTGACGCGGCCGCTGGGCCGCGTGGCAGCGCTGGCCGCGACGCCGGCACGCCCGGAGAGCGACAGCGCCTTG
>CAIQGU010000419.1 GCA_903871435.1 uncultured Burkholderiales bacterium
CGCCACTCGCGACCGCGGCGGGGCCCCGGCTGCCTCCTCGCCTCCCGGGCTCCCTCTCTCTCGCGCGGCGTCCATCGTCCACGGAGCGATGCGCCTTTGCCCTCATCAGGGGACGGCGGGCGGCTGGGTGCCGCCTGGGGAGGGGCTCTGAGTCAGTCGCCCGGGTCCTGGGTCTGGGTTGGTTTGTCGTATCGGATCCTCCCCCTGGCGGTGCCTTTTTCTTGGATTGGATGCCCCCACCAGCGGAACGCTGCTCGGGCGGAAAGGGGTCTGGCGCCTTTGGCTTCCGAGCGCCGAGCGCCCGCGGTGGCCTGTGCCGTCTGCCTAGTTCATCCAGCCACCCTGCCCTCCCCCCCCCCCCCTTGCATTGAGCGCATTCTCGCCCGGGCGCCCGTTTGGCCTCTTCACATTCCATGCATGCGCCAACCCTTTCTCGCCACGTCTTACCTCCATCCAGCGCCTCAAAGTGGGACCTGTCCCCTGACGAGATCGAAGAGTATGTGAAGGGGACCAAGTCGCCGACGTCAGCCTCTGGGGACGACGACGGCCGCCTGGTGCGATTCCTGGAAGGGGTGCCAAGCCAAGTTTTGAACCCCCCGGCCGTGTTGACCGATTTTGATGCTGCATGCCAATATTAATTTATAATCGCCCTGCCTGTGTGCCCGCAGAGCCCCGGCGTGGAGCACCCCTCGACCTCGATCGCCCACGCTTTGAGCCATCGTGGCAGCTCCAGCTCGGCCAGTGGCGCCGCCGCCATTGGGGCGTCGCACAGCTCGCACCGCTCCCAAGGCGATTCGGGCAGGCGCAGGACTCCCTCCGCCTTGGCCCCAGAGGACCCGCTCGGGCGCATCTCCAGCAGTCCGGCGGCGCGGGCCAGATCACCGGCGTTGTGCTGTTGTGCCAGGGCAAGGCTGAGGTCCAGCACGGTATCGGGCGGCGCCGCCGAATCTGACGGTGACAGCGCCGCGCCCAGGCGCGTGATCTCGTTGGCGAGGTCGGCCGCCGTCATGGCACGCAACTGCTGGTGATAGTCCAACAGACGGCGCGCCACCTGGTCCGCAGGTCGCACGGGGTCGGGCGGCGGCGCGACCGCGCGCGCTGGCTCGGGAGCGACGACCGGTACAGGAGCCGGTGCCGGCGGCGGCGCCGGCGGTGGTGGTGGCGCCAGAAGGGAGCAGGCACTGCAAAGTACCAGGCCGGCCGCAGCGGCCGTTGCTGCGGCACGAACGAGAGGCGCGCTGCGCTGGAAGGGCCGCCGGGCGGCGGTCTGCGATGTGGAGCTATGCGGCATTGGGAAGTTCGATATGAAAGTGCGCGCCGGGCCCGTCGTCCATGAGGTCCACCTGCCCGCCATGCGCTGTTATGTATTCATGCACGATCGACAGACCGATGCCGCTACCACGCGTGGCATCCACGGGTTGTCGTTCGCCGCGATAAAAAGGTTCGAATACGCGCGCCCGGTCTGCGGCAGCCACTCCTGGACCCTGATCCACGATGTCGATGCACGCGCGTCCCGGTAGCCGCGTCACGGAAAAACGGATAGTAGCCCCCGCCGGGCTGAATCGTATGGCGTTGGACAGCAGGTTGCCCAGCGCCGTGCTGAGCTTGTCCGCGTCCACCTCGGCATGCAGCGCTTCACCGTCAACCTGCACGGTCAGCCGCCGGGCGCGCCACTGCAGGCTCTGGTGGGCTACCACGTCTTCCAGGAGGCCCGTCAGTTCGGTGCTGCGGCGAACCAGGCGGCGCGCTTCGAAGGCGGCGGCATTGAACCGCAGCAAATCCTCGATCTGTCCCTGCAGGACCGAGGTGTTCTGGCGCAGGATGCGCGCCACCTCGCGCTGGCTGCTGCTGAGCGTTCCGGTCACGCCGTCCTCCAGCAGGGCAACGCCTTCGCGCAGCGCCGCCAAGGGGGTCTTGAGCTCGTGGGAGACGTGTTGCAGGAAGCGCGACTTGTCGGCGTCGAGTTCGGCCAGCCGCAGGCGCAGCCACTCCAGACGGCGGCCCAGCAGGCGCACGTCGGTGGGGCCGCGTATGTCGATGGGCTCGTCGAGCCGGTTCTCGCCCAGGCGCACCATAACTTCTTCGAGGCGCTGTAGCGGGCGGGCCAGCCAGAGGCCAAAACCCAGCGCCAGCACCACGGTCACGACGATGGTCGCCAGGATCTGCCGGCCCAATTGCGTCCGGCCGGTCTCCATCTCGTCCATCAGGATCTGATTGCGCGCCTCGGTCGCTGCGCGAACCTGCTCGGCAATCGCGGCGTCAATGCTGTCGAGTTCGCGAAATGCGGCCGTGACGGCCAATTCACGCGCATGGAGGGTGGCTTCCGGACCGCGCAGCTGGGCAAAGATCTGTTGTTCGGTTGCGCGCCAGGCATCGGCCAGGCTCGAGGGTGTGCGGTACTCGGCAAGCCGCGCCAGCGTGCCCTCGGCATCGCGCGCCGCCTCGTCGAAGCGCTGGCGCAAGGTGGGGTCGTCCAGGACGAGGTATTGGCGGGCCGCCCGTTCCATGGCGGCCGTGCGCTCGGCCAGCGCTTCGGCGTCGGCGGTATGAGCCACCGCCTGGCGGGCGCTGTCGTTGCTTTGACCCAGCAGGCCCTCGAGCAGGTAAAACTCGCGCAACGAGGCCACACTGAGCAAGGTGGCGATCAGCAGGAAGGCCACCAGCAGCAGTTGTCGGAAGGAATATCGTTGCAACGAGAACACGGCGTGCTGATTTTGCCCGAATTCTCCTGGCGCTGGCGCGCTTTAAGCGCAGCCGCCGCCCGGTACGCGACCGCGGCCGCGCCCATTCGGGCGGCAGGGCGGGCCAACGGCGAGCGGCTGGCCGGTCAGGACGTACGTTCGAACAGCGCCATCCAGGGCGGGTTGCGTCCGAGATGTCGCCGTGCCGCCCACGGCGACATGGGCGTCGCCAGCAGGAAACCCTGGCCCTCGTCGCAACCCATTTCGCTCAGTATCGCAAGTTGTGCGCGGGTCTCGATACCCTCTGCCACGCATTTCAATCGCAGGTTGTGGGCCAGCTGTATCAGCAGGTGCACGATCTCCCGCGCGCTGGGTTCCTCGGCAATGTCGCGGACGAAGCATCGGTCGATTTTCAGTCGGTGTACCGGCACGCGTCGCAAATAATTGAGCGACGAATACCCCGTGCCAAAATCGTCGATGCTGAGGCACACACCGAGGCTGCGCAGCCCATGCAGCGTGCGCATGGCCGATTCGGCATTACCCAGGAGTTTTGATTCGGTCAGCTCGAGCTCCAGGAGCTTTGGTGGCACGCCGTGCCGCTCCAGCGCCTGGGCAACGTGAGCGACGATTTGGCCGTCGTGAAATTGCATCGCCGAGCAATTCACCGCGATCGGCACGCGCGGCAGGTCGCCCTTGCCCCAGATGGCCAGCGTCTCGAGCGCCTGGTCCAGAACGCGTTCGCCGAGCGTGCCAATCAGGTTGTGGCGCTCGGCTAGCGCGATGAAGATATTCGGTGGTATCTGTTCGCCATCGGGCAGTCGCCAGCGGGCCAATGCTTCGAGCCCCACCAGGGCACCTGATGCGAGCGCGACCTTGGGCTGCAGCGCAATTTCAATGCGGCAGCCGGCGATCGCCTCGTGCAAGGCTTGCACAAGGCGTCGCTCGCCGTGCTTTTCCTCGTAGCTGTGCACGATGTAGCCATCACCGCCCAGGCGCCGCGCGAAGCCGGCTCGGTGCAACAGTTCGGCAGCGTCGCTGCCGCGGACCAGCCCCGCCCGCCCGATGCGCACGCGCACGCCCAGGCTGTGTCCCTCGATGACATAGGGCGTCGCCAGGACCTCCTGGAGGTGCAACATCACATCCTCCATCCACGCGGCGGCTGCGGCCCATGCCTGGCTGGCCGGCGGCACCAGCGCCAGCGCGAACTCGTCCGCCCCCACCCGGCCGACCACGTGATGACCGCCGGCGCTGCGACCAACCCGCTCGCAGCGTTCAGCGACGGCACGCAGCAGTTCGTCGCCAGCGTCGAGTCCAAAGGCTTCGTTGATCTGCGTGAAATCTTCAATGTCGAGGGAAACCAGCGTCGCCGCGGCGCCCTGGTTCTGCAACGCGCGAATTTCGGCGATGAAGCCGCCGCGATCGGGTAGACCCGTCAAGGGATCGAGGCGCGCCCCGGTCCACGCCGGCGGCCGCGAAGTCCCCACGGTTCGGAATGCTTTGTCTGTTGTGTCGTCGTGTACGTTCATGATCACGCTCGTTGCGGCCGCCGACCCTCCGGGTCGACCCGGTCGGCCGCAAATTTCGGCTTGTTGGGGAGATGCGGCACGCGCCGCAGGCAATGGCGGGAATCTAGTGAACCGGCACATGTGCGTCTGTAAGGGTCTCTTGACGGCGCTTGTAGTGGACCCTCGCGGCACGCTGCGGGCCGGAATTTCTGCGTGGGTCGCCCGCATAAAACCTCGCAAAGTCCCTGGGCTGAGCCATAATGCCTGCGGAAAATCGTCGATCTCTGTCCACCCTGGCGCACCGCTGGCGTGGGCGTTGGGGCAAGGGCGGTGCAGTTGACCCTGGGCAAGGAGCGCATCCTTTTCGGCATTTGCGCGGCAGCCGTCGCGCTTCTGTTGCTCGCCCGCGCGCTGCCGGCCGGGCCGGCCCCGCTGCCCGCGGGCACCAGCATGCTGACGGTGCATCTCCTGATGGAGATGTTCGCGGTCACCATCGCCGTGCTCATCGTCACTGTCACCTGGCATACGTTCGATTCCGCGGCAAATCCCGAAGGCAACCTGCTGATTGCCGGATTCATCGTGGTCGGCGTGTGCGACCTGGCCCATGCGCTCAGCTATGAGGGCATGCCGTCCTTCCTGGGTGCCACCTCGACCCGGCGCTCGATCTTCTACTGGCTCATGGGGCGCAGCGGCGAGGCGCTTACGCTGGGCCTGATCGCCATCGACGGCATTCCCGCGCTCACCCGCCGCCAGTCCGTGTTGATCGGTACGGCCGTCGGCGCACTGCTGGTTTGGATAGGTTCCGCCCACATCGCGTGGTTTCCGCAAACCTTTGTCGATGGCGTTGGCGTTACCGCCTTCAAGGCCAGCTACGAGGGCGCCCTATGCCTGACGGATGTCCTGCTCGCGGGCATCCTCTGGGCCAAGGCCGTCCGCCGGCACGAGCCCCGTTTCCGCATCATTGCTGCGTCGGCGTTCGTGATTGGCGTCGGCGAACTGTCGTTCACGTCATATGGGCAGCCGAGCGATTTCATCAACATCTTCGGCCATGCGCACAAGCTTGTGGCCTACGCGCTCCTTTACTGGGCCACGTACATTGCCAGCATCCGGATGCCCTACGAGGCAAAGCGCGTCTCGGAGTTGCGTGCCATCGAGAGCGAATGGCGCATTCGCACCTTGAGCGACAATATTCCCAACAGCATGGTCTACCAGGTCACGCGGGATGCCGGGGGCCATATGCGTTTCCTGCACGTCAGCGAGGGTTGCGAAAGGCTCTATGGCATCCGCGCCGCCGAAATGCTGCGGGACGCGTACGTCATGTATGACCGGATCGAACCCGCGGACCGCGAGCAACTGCGCGAAGCGGCCGACCATTCCACCGGCACGATGGCCACGGTCGACATGCAGATCCGCGCGCGGCATCGCGACGGCCGGCTGCGCTGGATACGGGTGGTTTCGGCACCTCGCCCGCTGGAGGGCGGGGTGGTCTGCTGGGATGGCATCCAGTTCGATGTGACGGAACAACGTGCCACCGAGGCCCGAGCGCGCGAGAGCGCGGCAATGCTCGAGGCGGTATTCGATTCCGCCAACGATGCCATTATCGGCGTCGACGCCAGCGAGCGTATCGCCGTGTTCAATCCCGCCGCCCAGCGCATCTTCCGCTACCCCGCCGATGCCATCCTGGGCCGTCCCCTTTCCGCCATACTGCCCGGCGACGAAATATCCGGCGCCCGCGCCCCCGAGCTGAATCTGCACGGCCGGCTGGGCGCATCGCGCGTGCGAGGCCTGCGCTCCGATGGCGCGCAACTGGACATGGAAATGTCCGTTTCCGGCCTCGAGCTCAACGGACAGCAGTACTTCGCCGCGATCATGCGCGACATCACGGATCGCGTGCGTACCGAGAGGGCCTTGGTCCAATACCAGGTTGAACTGACTGAACTGACGCAGGCGCTGCTGGCCCAGGAAAAATCGACAACTAGCCGCCTTGCCCAAGCCTTGCACGATGAACTGGGCCAGACCCTGGCCGCCATACGGATCGATTTCGTCAGCGAGGTGCCGCTGGCGGGGCCCGACGAGCGGGCCCGGCATGCCCGGGTCGATCGGCTCATCGACCAGGCCGTACGCGAGGTGCGCGGTGTCCTGGCCGAGTTGCGACCCACCGTCCTGGATGAAAGCGGACTGGTCCAGGCCCTGGAAAACGAGCTGGCCACGCCGCGACTTTCCGCCGAGGACCTCGCCGTCGAACTTACGGTGGCGCCCGATCTGCGCGAACTGCGCTGGGAGCCCGATGTCGAATATGCGGCGTTCATGGTCGCGCGCGAGGCCATCAGCAATGTCATGCGCCATGCCCGCGCTACCCAGGTGCGGATCTGCGTTTCGGGAAACGCAAGCGCGCTGCGCCTTGAAGTTCGTGACAACGGCGCGGGCTTTGAGCCGGCGGCCCAATCGGCGCGGCCGGGCCATCTTGGCATGATCGGCATGCGCGAGCGGTCGATTGCCATCGGCGCGCGCTTCGAGGTCGATACCCGTCCGGGGGAGGGCACTTCGGTGGTGCTGAGCTGGCAGGAGCGCGAACAATGACGAGCATCTACCTTGTTGATGACCATACCATCGTGCGCGAAGGCCTGCGTGCCTTGCTGGAGGGCGGCGGTTATGAGGTCGTGGGCGAATCCGCCGATCCGACCGTCGCCCTGGCCGACTTGCAACGGCTGCGGCCCGATCTGCTGCTGCTCGACCTCAACCTCGACCGCCGGTCAGGACTTGAACTTCTCACCGAGCTGCAACGCCGATCCCTTCCCGTGCGCTGTATCGTCCTCACGATGTCGGCACAGCCGCGCAACGTGGCCGAAGCCCTGCGCCTGGGTGCCGCCGGCTACCTGCTCAAAGGCTCGCCCCGCGCCGAGCTGCTCAGCGCCATCAACGCCGTCGTCCAGGGCAAGCGTCACCTCGGCGCGGATGTCGCTGCCCTCGCGGTCGAGGGACTTACCGCCAATTCGGGCGACGATCTCATCTCGAGCCTCTCGCCGCGTGAGCGCCAGA
>CAIQGU010000420.1 GCA_903871435.1 uncultured Burkholderiales bacterium
CCTTCACGACAGCGTTGATCGAGGTATAGCCCGAGACGATGAGCCAGGCGGCGGCGATCAGGAAGAATGCCTCCCAGGGACCAGCGGCGTGCGATATGGCCGTAAGCAGTGGCACGGTGAACAGGGTGCCCAGCACGCCAAAACCCACCAGCAGGGGCTTGCGGCCAATGCGGTCGGACAACGCGCCATAGAGGGGCTGGAGCACCATGGCAAAGACCAGCGAGGCCGCCGAAACCGCGGTGGTTTGGGCGTCGCTGAGGCCCACCGAAAGCTTGAGGAACTTCTGCATATAAGTGGTGTAGACATAGAACGCCAGGGTGCCGCCCATGGTGAGGCCGATCACGATCAGCGCCTCGCGCGGGTGCTGGAGCAGTTCGCGCAGCTTGCTGGCTTTGCCAGGACGCGGTCCGGGATGGGCGGCCGCCAGCCGCGCCTGCGCCCGGAAGCTTTCAGTCTCTTCAAGGTTGCGGCGCATGAACAGGGCCACGAGGGCAAGACCGGCGCCGATGACGAAGGGTATGCGCCACCCCCAGGCCCGCAGCTCCTCCGGGCTGAGCACGAAATTCTGCAGGACCAGCAGGACCAGCAGCGCGGTGAGTTGCCCGCCGATGAGCGTTACGTATTGGAAGCTGGCGGTCAGGCCACGGCGCGGTCCGGTGGCAATTTCCGACAGGTAGGTGGCACTGGCGCCGTACTCGCCCCCCAGGCTCAGGCCCTGCAGCAGGCGGGCGATCATCAGCACCGCCGGCGCTGCCGCGCCGATCACCGCGTACGTCGGGGTAAGCGCGATCAGCAGGGAACCGGCGCACATGAGCAGCACCGAGAGCATCAAGGACTTGCGGCGGCCCATGACATCGCCGATCCAACCGAACAGCCAGCCGCCGATGGGCCGCACGAAAAAGCCCAGGGCAAAGATCAGCGCGGTGGAGAGCATCTGCGCCGTCGGGTCCTTCGACGGGAAGAAGGCGCCGGCAAAATACAGCGAGAACGCCGAGTAGGAATAAAAGTCGTACCACTCGACCAGGTTGCCGGCGGAGCCCACGACCACGGCGCGCAGCCGTGACGCGGTCGAGGCGGGGGCTGGAGCAGATGCGGATGATGCGGTGGACACTGACACGGTGGCCCTTTGAACAAAGAATGCTTCGGGGACGCGGCGCGCTCGCACCGTGCGCATTGGCGGCTTGCGCCACAGTCTGCAACAAGCGCGATGGCAAGTGCGCGGCGGGTATCCTAGCGCCCTCGCGAAGGGGCTAGGATACCCGCTGACCACCGACGCCGCGCGTCATCATGGCGAGGCGCAAAGGTGGCACGATGGCTTATCGCGGCCGGACTGCGCAGGACAGACGGACCGTACGACCCCGGCATACAGGCTCACAAGGAGAATTCATGACTACGATTTGGAACCACCCAGGGGCACGGTTTGCTCTTTTGCTGGCCAGCGCGCTTTGGCTTGCGACACCCAATGTGGGGGCCGCGCCGACGCAGGCCGGCGCCGTTCCGGACTACTCGGCTGTAGTGGCAGACCCCGTCCGCACCGACGACGACCGCAAGGCCGATGAGCGCCGCAAGCCCCTTGCGCTACTGCAGTTCGCGCAGGTCCGCACGGGCATGAACGTGCTCGATGTGGTGGCGGGCGGCGGCTACACCACGCAGCTGATGGCGCTTGCCGTGGGCCCCCAGGGTTCGGTGTGGGCACAGGGCACCAAGGCCAATAGCGCGCTGGACAAGCGCCTGGCGGCCCATCCGCAGCCGCACATCCACTCGCTGGTGCGTTCGTTCGATGACCCATATCCGGCCGACGCGCCGCGCCTGGACCTCATCACCTTCGTGCTGAACTACCACGACGTGGTCAACACCAGCACCGACCGCGCCGTGATGAACCGGCGCCTCTTCGACGCGCTCAAGCCGGGTGGTCATCTGGTCTTGATTGACCATTCGGCGCAAGCGGGCTCGGGGCTGCGAGACACCAATACGCTGCACCGCATCGACGAGGCCGTGGTGCTTGCCGAGGTGCAGAAGGCGGGATTCGTGCTGGAAGAGCGCTCGCCCTTCCTGGAGGACAAATCCGACCCGCGCACCCAGGCGTTCTGGGACCGCAAGGAGCCCACCGACCGCTTCGCGCTGCGGTTCGTGCGCCCAGCCGCGCCAGCTGCAGCGGCAGCCAAATAACGGCAATAAATGTCTGTGGCAGCGGGCCCGTCTTCAGACGGGCCCTTTTGCGCCAGGGACCAAGCGGGCAGCTGCGGCCCGCCCCCGTTACTTTGCGGCTGAAGTGTCCGCTTCGCACTTCTTCATGAACGAGGTCTTGGCGGCGCCGGCCAGCTTCTTGCCGTTCTTGTCGATGGCCTTGGCCTCGCAGGCGGGCTTGGCATCGGCCTCGCACTTCTTCATGAACGAGGACTTGGCGGCACCCGCGAGCTTCTTGCCATCCTTGCCTACCGCGCGGTCCTCGCACGATCCGGCCGCCGGCGCGGCCGCGGCATCAGCTGCCTTGCTTTCAAGTCCATAGGCGCTGGTCTGCAGCCAAGCGGCCGCCACGGCCAAGGTCACTGCGCAGAGAATTTTCTTCATGGGTGTTTTCCTTTTTTTGGCGTGCGTCAGGGCCGGGCGTTCGCGCCCCCGGCAAGTGTAAGGCTTCGAGTATCCCTTGACGCTGCGCGCAGGCAATGGCAAGTTAACGATCCGATCGGCAACCTGGAGGTTTCCAACCCCATGAACGCGATGTGCAAGGCCCGGCCTTGGGTGCGCGCGTTGGGCGCGGCCGTGCTTGCCACCCTATGGCTGGCGTCGGCGGGCGCCGCTGCGCAGGTGGTCAAGCCGGAGACACTGACGGACGAGCAACTCGGGCGGCTGCGGAAGGTTGCCATTGACAAGGGCACGTCGGTTCCACTGCCACGCTTGCTAGCAGCGGCGCTGCACCTGGCGCCGGCGCAGGTTGCGCCAGCCGTTCGGCAAGTGTCTTTCCAGGGTGACGATGGCACCAAGCACGGCTTCGCGCACCTGAACGACGAGAGCGGCTATTTCTTTTTTCGGCGTTCACCCGCGGGCCTTTGGGCTTTTCGCGCGGACAATGATCTCAAGCTTGTGGCCAGCGCGCGCAACTTTTCGGCAGAACAATTCATCGCCCTGCCGGCCAAGGAAGGCCAGGAGGAGCTCGCGGCCGAATTGATCACCTGGTCCAAAGTGCTCTCGCAGCCAGCCGCGCCGGCGCCGGGCGCGCTTCAGCCGCCACCTGGCACGGCACCGGTCCCCCCACTGCCGTCATCTCCCGCACAGCCCGTTCCGGGTGCCATTACTCCGGCGCCGTCCCGGCCGTATCCTTCGTCCCACTAGCGACGCGGCTCAGGAATCCTGGGCAAGCACGGTGCCGTGTATGGCGCCCACCATGGCGGCGCCCAGGCGC
>CAIQGU010000421.1 GCA_903871435.1 uncultured Burkholderiales bacterium
CCATCGCCCGCTGCCTGCGGACGCTGGCGCAGAACCCAAATCTGCGCGATGTGGCGCGCGACATGATGCGCCACCTGCACACCTTTAAGGGCAGCGCCCGCATGGCCGGCGCCATGCAGTTGGGCGAAGTGGTGCACGAAATGGAAACCCGCATCGAATCGGCCATGGCCCTGGCCAGCGTTCCCGGCGTGGTCATCGAGGACCTGCAGGGCCAGTACGACCAGGCCCTGGCACTGTTCGACCGGCTCCTGCACAACCCCGCGGGCGGCGCGGCATCGGCAGAGGGTGCCGCAGCGGGTCCCGGAACCAACCTCGGGGCAACGCTGGGTGCCGTGGCCGGCGCACGCCCCGCGCCACCGCCGGCGCGGTCCTGGGAAGCGGCACCGTCCGCCGACACCGGCGCGGAGGCGGCGCGCACACTGCCGCGCGACGGCGAACCGGCGCGCGTGGCATCAGCGCCCTTCATTCGCGTCCGCGCCGACCTGATCGACCGGCTGGTCGACCACGCCGGCGAAGTCTCCATATCGCGCTCGAAGCTCGAGGCTGAAGTGGCAACGTTGCGTGGATCGCTCACCGATCTCACGGAAAATATCCAGCGGCTGCGCTCGCAGCTGCGCGAAGTGGAGCTGCAGGCGGACGCGCAGATCCAGGCGCGTTCGGACCAGGTGGCCAAGCAGTCGTCGAGTTTCGATCCGCTGGAATTCGACCGCTACTCGCGCCTGCAGGAGCTCACGCGCCTGCTCGCAGAGTCGGTGGAGGACGTTGCCCTGGTCCAGAGCAACATGATCAAGGGCCTGCAGCTGGCCGACAACGACCTGGTGTCCCAATCGCGGCTGACGCGCGAGCTGCAGCAGCAACTCATGCGCGTTCGCCTGGTGCCGTTTTCCAATGTCTCCGAGCGCCTCTACCGGGTAGCGCGGCAGGCCGCCAAGGAACTGAACAAGCGCGCCCACCTGGACATCATCGGCACCGAGACCGAGATCGACCGCAGCCTGCTCGAGCAGATGGCGGGGCCGTTCGAGCACCTGGTGCGCAACGCCATCGTCCACGGCCTGGAGCTGCCGGCCGACCGGCTGGCCACGGGCAAGGCCGATACCGGCGAGCTGCGCATTGAAGTCCGCCGCGAGGGCAATGAAATCGTCGTTGTGTTCGCCGACGACGGCGCCGGACTCGACCTCGAACAGATACGGGCGCGGGCCATCAGTTCCGGCTTGCTGTCGGCGGACCGCCGCCTGGAAGAGCGCGAACTCATCGATTTCATCTTCACCCCGGGGCTGTCCACGGCGCGCGAGGTCACGGAGCTGGCGGGACGCGGCATCGGCATGGACGTGGTGCGCGAGCAGGTGTCCTCGCTGGGCGGACGCATCGCCGTCACCACGCAAAGGGGCCGCGGTACGCGGTTCACGCTCTACCTGCCCATGACGCTGTCCATCATGCAGGTGGTGCTGGCCAGCGTTGGCGGCCGGCGCTACGCGCTGCCGGCAGCCATGGTGGAGCAGGTGCAGCGCGTGCGCGTGCGCGACCTGCTGGCGGCGCTGCCGCTGGGCGCCATTGCCCTGCCCGGCACCGGCGAGGTCACGCTGCGCCCGCTGGCGCAGTTGCTGGGCCAGGAAGTGGCGATAGGTGCCAATGAGACCTATGCCGTAGCCATGCTGCGGCTGGGAGATGACCGCCTGGCGATCTGCGCCGACGAACTCTCGGCCAACCAGGAGGCGGTCGTCAAGAACGTCGGGCCGCAAGTGGCCCGGCTGGCCGGCGTGTTGGGCGCCACCGTGCTGGGAAACGGCGAAGTGGTGCTCATCATCAACCCCGTCCAACTGATAGGCCGTGCGCCGGAGCCGCTGACGCTGGACACCCAGACCGGACCAGCCACGGCCGGGGCTGCTCCGGCAGCAGGCCCAAGATCCGGGGCAGCGGGCGGTGTCACGGTCATGGTCGTCGATGATTCCCTCACGGTGCGCCGCGTCACGCAGCGCCTGCTCGAGCGCAACGGCTACCGCACCGTGCTCGCCAAGGACGGCGTCGACGCCATGCGCGAGCTGCAGGATCAGACACCCGACATCATGCTGGTGGACATCGAAATGCCGCGGATGGACGGCTACGACCTGACGCGCAACGTCCGCAGCAATCCGCTGACCCGCGACATCCCCATCATCATGATCACCTCGCGCACGGCCGAGAAACACCGCCGCGTGGCCTTCGAGCTGGGCGTGAACGAATACCTGGGCAAGCCCTACCGCGAAGACCAGCTGCTCGCGCTCGTGGGCCGCTATGTCGAGACGGCGCGCGCCGTGCGCGCTGCCAACGAAAGCGCCTGATGACCACGCCGCCGCGAACCGGGTTCGCGGCGCTGCTGGCGCAGCGTCAGGAGCAGGCCGACAGCTGGCTATGCGTAGGCCTGGATCCGGATCCGGCGCGCTTTGCGCCTTCCTTGCAGGGCCGCGCTTCTGCCATCCACGACTTCTGCTGCGCCGTGGTGGACGCCACTTCGCCATATGCCTGCGCCTTCAAGCCGCAGATAGCGTATTTCGCATCGCAGCGCGCCGAGGACCAGCTCGAGGCCGTGCTGGCGCATATCCGCGCGCGTCACCCGCAGGTTCCGGTCATCCTCGATGCCAAGCGGGGTGACATCGGCTCGACGGCCGAGCACTATGCACGCGAAGCCTTTGAGCGCTACTTTGCCGACGCCGTGACCCTGTCGCCCTACATGGGCCACGACACCATAGAACCCTTCCTCGCCTACGAGGGGCGCGGCGCCTTCCTGCTGTGCCGTACCAGCAATCCCGGCGGCGATGACCTGCAGATGCTCGACGTGGGCGGCGAACGCCTGTACGAGCGCGTCGCTCGATTGGCCGCAGGCTCATGGAGCCGTGGCGAAGCACCCGGCCGCCTGGGCCTGGTGGTGGGCGCCACCTATCCGCAGGAACTGGCGCGCGTGCGCGAATTGGCGCCGGGATTGCCGCTGCTGGTGCCGGGAATCGGGGCGCAGGGCGGCGATGTGGCCGCCACGCTGCAGGCGGGGGGCGCCGGGCTGATCATCAACTCGTCGCGCGCGATCCTGTATGCCGGCAAGGGC
>CAIQGU010000422.1 GCA_903871435.1 uncultured Burkholderiales bacterium
AGGGATATGTCCCGACTCTACCGTTTGCGATTTAATGTGTCCCCTATTAATATTCACAAGTTGACGCGCGCGATTTAAATGTACTCTGACCCCTTATATTTTCCTTGAGGGGAATTTTGCAATGCAGTACATTTTGTCCTTCAGGTATGGGCGTCATGATTTCGTCAACTGCGGTGCTGCACCCGCAGGCGGAGTTTGTCCATCGCCTGCGCAAATCCATCAGCTTGCGGGGCAGGAGCGCACATGAAGAAAACGACAAATTCCGCGGCGCAGGCTGTGGTGGATGGCAGCGCGCCGGCGCACCTGGGGGCTGACGCCATCGAGCGGGCGCGCGCCGCCGCGGAAAACGGGGGTCTCTACGCCCGCGCGAATGAGCACGATTCCTGTGGTGTCGGATTCGTTGCCAACATCCGCGGCCAACGCAGCCACGAAATCGTCCAGCAGGCATTGCTGATACTGCGCAACCTCGACCACCGTGGCGCCGTCGGGGCCGATGCGCTCTTTGGCGATGGCGCGGGAATCCTGCTGCAGATCCCCGATACCTTCTATCGCAACGAAATGGCCGCTGCCGGCATTGAATTGCCGCCGCCCGGTGAATATGGGGTCGGCATGATTTTCCTGCCGCGGGAAAGTGCATCGCGCCTGGCGTGCGAGCAGGAACTCGAGCGTACGGTGCGGGCCGAAGGACAGGTTGTCCTGGGATGGCGCGACGTGCCGGTCGACCGCGACATGCCCATGTCGCCGCTCGTCCGCGAAAGCGAACCGGTCATACGCCAGGTGTTTATCGGTCGGGGAGCCGACGTCATGGTTCCGGACGCGCTCGAGCGCAAGCTGTATGTGATCCGCAAGGGGGCCAGCCACAAGATCCAGGCCCTGCACCTGCAACATGGCAAGGAGTACTACGTCGCCTCGATGTCGACGCGCACCATCGTCTACAAGGGCCTGCTGCTGGCCAACCAGGTCGGACTTTACTACCGCGATCTGGCCGACCCCACGGTGGTATCGGCCATCGCGCTGGTCCACCAGCGTTTTTCCACCAACACCTTCCCCAGCTGGGAGCTGGTGCACCCGTACCGCCTGGTCGCCCACAACGGCGAGATCAACACCGTCAAGGGCAACTTCAACTGGATGCGCGCGCGCGAAGGCGTGATGTCATCGCCGGTGCTGCGCGGCGACCTGCAAAAGCTCTACCCACTCATCTATGAGGGACAGTCCGATACGGCCTGTTTCGACAATGCCCTCGAGTTGCTGGTGATGGCGGGCTACCCGCTGGCCCACGCCATGATGATGATGATCCCCGAGGCCTGGGAGCAGCACGCGCTCATGGACGAAAACCGGCGCGCGTTCTACGAGTACCACGCCGCCATGATGGAACCCTGGGATGGTCCGGCATCCATCGCCTTCACCGACGGCGTGCGCATCGGCGCCACCCTGGACCGCAACGGCCTGCGGCCGGCGCGCTACATCATCACCGACGACGACATGGTCGTCATGGCCTCGGAAGTGGGCGTGCTGCCCATTCCGGAATCGCGCATTGTCAAGAAGTGGCGTCTCCAGCCCGGCAAGATGTTCCTCATCGACACCGAGCAGGGCCGCATCATCGATGACGCGGAACTCAAGACACAGTTGGCGTCGGCCAAGCCGTACCGCGAGTGGAACCGCCGCATCCGGATCAAGTTAAACGATTTACCCGCCGTAGCTCCCGAAGGGAGCGAAGGCGGGCCCGCGGCGGCACTCCTCGACCGCCAGCAGGCCTTCGGCTATACCCAGGAAGACCTGCGCATCCTCCTCGCTCCCATGGGCGTCGATGGCGACGAAGCCATAGGCTCCATGGGCAACGACGCCGCGCTCGCCGTCCTGTCAAACCGCACCAAGCCCCTCTACGGCTATTTCAAGCAGCTCTTCGCGCAGGTCACCAACCCGCCCATCGATTCCATCCGCGAACAAATGGTGATGTCGCTGATCAGCTTCGTGGGGCCCAAGCCCAACCTGCTGGACATCAACAACATCAACCCGCCGATGCGGCTTGAAGTGAGCCAGCCCGTGCTCGATGTGGGCGACATGCGCAAGATCCGCGCTATCGCGTCGTTCTCCTCGGGCAAGTTCCGCACCTACGAAGTCGATATCTGTTACCCGCTGGCCTGGGGCCGCGAGGGCGTGGAGGCGCGTCTGGCGTCGCTGTGCGCCGAAGCCGTCGATGCCGTGCGGGCCGGATACAACATCCTCATCGTCACCGATCGCAGTACCGATGCCGGCCGCGTCGCCATACCCGCTCTGCTCGCCACCAGCGCGCTGCACCAGCATCTCGTCGCCGCCGGCCTGCGCACCTCCACCGGCCTGGTTGTGGAAACCGGGTCCGCGCGTGAAGTCCACCATTTCGCGCTGCTGGCCGGATACGGCGCCGAAGCCATCCATCCCTACCTCGCGATCGAAACCCTGCAAGAGATGTTCCGCGACAAGCCCAACGGCGTCGATGGCAACAAGGCGGTGGCCAATTTCGTCAAGGCGGTGGGCAAGGGGCTGCACAAGGTGATGTCCAAGATGGGCATCTCCACCTACATGTCCTATTGCGGCGCGCAGATCTTTGAAGCGGTGGGACTGTCGTCCACGCTGATCGAGCGCTACTTCCGCGGCACGGCCAGCGGCGTGGGCGGCGTCGGGCTCTTCGACATCATGGAGGAGGCCGTGCGCATGCACGAGGCTGCCTACGGATCGGACCCCGTCCTGGCCAACATGCTCGACGCCGGCGGCGAATATCAGTACCGCGTGCGGGGCGAGGACCACATGTGGACGCCGGACGCCGTGGCAAAGCTGCAGCATGCCGCGCGCGCCGACAGCTACCGCACCTACAAGGAATACGCCCAGATCATCAACGACCAGTCGCAACGCCACATGACGCTGCGCGGGCTCTTCGAATTCCGGGTCGACCCAGGCAAGGCCATCGCCCTCGACGAGGTGGAATCGGCCAAGGACATCGTGCGCCGTTTCGTCACCGGGGCCATGTCGCTGGGCAGCATATCCACCGAGGCGCACACCACCCTGGCCATCGCCATGAACCGCATCGGCGGCAAGAGCAACACCGGCGAAGGTGGCGAGGACGACAAACGCTATCGCCAGGAAATGCGCGGCATCACCCTGCATGCGGGCCAAACCGTAGGTTCGGTGCTGGGCAAGGACGTGGTCGAAGTCGACATCCCGCTGCAGGAAGGCGATTCCCTGCGTTCCCGCATCAAGCAGGTGGCCTCGGGCCGCTTCGGCGTAACCGCCGAATACCTGGTCTCTGCCGACCAGATACAGATCAAGATGGCGCAGGGCGCCAAGCCCGGCGAGGGCGGGCAACTGCCGGGCCACAAGGTCTCTGACTACATTGCACGCCTGCGGTTTTCCGTGCCAGGCGTGGGGCTCATTTCGCCGCCGCCCCACCACGATATCTACTCCATCGAGGATCTGGCCCAACTCATCCACGACCTGAAGAACGCCAACCCGCGGGCATCCATCTCGGTGAAACTGGTGTCCGAGGCAGGCGTCGGCACGGTCGCCGCCGGCGTGGCCAAGGCCAAGGCAGACCACGTAACGGTCTCCGGCCATGACGGTGGAACCGGTGCATCACCCCTGTCGTCCATCAAGCATGCCGGCACGCCCTGGGAAATCGGCCTGGCCGAGACGCAGCAGACGCTGGTGCTCAACCGCCTGCGTGGGCGCATCGCGGTCCAGGTCGATGGCCAGATCAAGACCGGGCGTGACGTGGTCATCGGCGCGCTGCTGGGCGCCGACGAATTCGGGTTTGCGACGGCACCGCTGGTGGTTGCGGGCTGCATCATGATGCGCAAGTGCCATCTCAACACGTGCCCGGTGGGCGTAGCCACGCAGGATCCGGTGCTGCGCCGCCGCTTCCAGGGGCTGCCCGAGCACGTCGTCAATTTCTTCTTCTTCGTCGCAGAGGAGGTGCGGGAAATCATGGCGCAGCTGGGCGTGCGCCGCTTCGAGGATCTCATCGGCCGCGCCGATTTTCTCGACACCCGGCGCGGCGTCGAGCACTGGAAGGCACGCGGGCTCGACTACTCGCGAGTGTTCCACCAGGTTGCCATGCCTGCCTCCGTGGCACGCCGCAAGCTCGAAGACCAGGACCACGGACTCGACCGCGCGCTGGACCACAAGCTCATCGAGCAGAGCCGTGCCGCCATCGAGCGCGGCGAGCGCGTGAGCTTCATCCACCCCATCCGCAACATCAACCGCACCGTGGGCACGATGTTGTCCTCCGAAGTTGCGCGCCGCCACGGCCACGACGGTCTGCCCGACGACACCATCCACATCCAGTTGCAGGGAACCGCCGGCCAGAGCTTCGGCGCCTTTCTTGCTCATGGCATCACCCTGGATCTCGTCGGTGACGCCAACGACTACACCGGCAAGGGACTGTCGGGAGGCCGCATCGTGGTGCGCTCGCCCAACGACTTTCGCGGATTCGGTCCCGAACACATCATCGTCGGCAACACCGTGCTCTATGGGGCAACGGGCGGCGAGGCGTATTTCAATGGCGTGGCGGGGGCGCTGGGGCGCTCATCCAGGCCGTGGCGGCAGACCCGCGGCTGCAGGCGGCTGCGGCGGCCAAGGCGATCGCCGACCGGAGGGCCGAGGAC
>CAIQGU010000423.1 GCA_903871435.1 uncultured Burkholderiales bacterium
ACCGAGTACGTCACCGTCTTTTCCAGGCAAAGCGGACCCGGCTGTCGGGCCATCGGCCGACGTCCTCGGCCTGTCGCAGCGGGCGCGACGCGACCGTGGTCGCCTTCATATCCCGGTGCGCCGCAAAGCCTACACCCGCTTGTCAGCGCAAAAGGCCGATTTCCCCGCATGCGCACGCGGGATAGCCGGTCTACTCTGGTCCGGCCCCCCAAGCCAATGGAGGATGTTGACCGCTACGCCGTGCCGCGCCGAGTCTCGCCGCCCGCCTGGTCGCGCAGCAGCCAGCTCACTACGCCCAGCACCAGGGTTACGACGCCAAGAGCGGCGATCGTGCTGGCCGGCGTGCTGCCGGTGTCCAGGATCACGAACTTGCGGCTGATGGCCAACATGGCGATGAGCAGTACCGTGCGCACCTGCACCACGCTGTCGCGCCGCAGGGCCGCGCGCACGATCGAATGCTTGAATTCCATCGCGATCAGCACGGTGAAGATGGCGCCGAACAGCGACTGGAAAACCTCGTGGTCCAGGGGGTCGATGGCGCCGGCAACCAGCAGCGGCACCACGCGCCGGTACAGCTGCAGCAGGGCGATGACGATAGTCCCCGCGATGATCAAACTCACGGCCACCACCACCATCTGTTCGAAGCGCTCGTAGGCGTTCATCAGCCGCCATTGCAGGCGGAACTCCGAGAACGTCGTGCGGCGCGGTGCCGCGGGGGTGGCATCGGCGTTGACGGACATGGTGCAGGGCCAAACGGTCGAATCGGGCGCTTCGGGAGCAGCCTTCGCCGCGCAGGCGCGGCGAAGGCCGGTCAAGCCGCCGTGACGGTGATGCGGCGCGGCTGGGCATGCTCCTGCTTGGGTATGCGCAGGGCCAGCACGCCGTCCTTGAGGTTGGCCTGGATGCGCGCCGTGTCCAGCTCACGGCTCAGCGTGAAGCTGCGCCGGTAGCGCGGCACGCGCACCTCGGCGTAGATGGCCTCGAGACCTTCGGGCGTAAAGGGCTCCACCTCGCCCTCGATCAGCAGGGCGTCGCCCTCCACCTTCAGCTCGAGTTTGTCCTTGCGCACCCCGGGCATGTCAGCCAGCAGGGTGATGCCCGAGGCGTCCTCGAACACGTCCACGTTGGGCAGCACGGCGCGCGGCAGTTCGGGCGCGGCGCCGCCGCGGGTGGGTTGCTTGTTGTCGCTCATGATGGGTTCTCCTCGCACGATGCGCGTCACTGCACGGTGATGCGCTTGGGTTGGGCCGACTCGCGCAGGGCGATGCTCACCTGCAGCACGCCATCGCGGTAGCTGGCGTTGACACGGGCCGGGTCCACGTCGTCCGGCAGGGTGACGGCGCGGGTGAAGCTGCCGGTGCCGCGCTCGCGCGTGTACACCTGCACCTTGGGGTCGCCCGTGGGGATGCCCGCGGGGCGCTCGCCAGAGATGCGCAGCACGCCGCGGTCCAGGGTGACGTCGATTTTGGCCGGCTCCAGGCCAGGCGCAAAGGCATACACCTCCACGCTGGCAGGCGTGCGGCCGATGTTCACGGCGGGCACCGTGCCGGGCATGGCCGAGCGGATGCTGCTGGCCAGGCCCGACGTGCCGAATGCCTCGTCCAGCTCGCGGCGCAGCCGCTCGAACTGGCCAAACAAGCTGTTCGGGTAGTTCAGGAACGATTCGTACATGTTCACTCTCCTCGCAGATTCACACTATCCGCGGCGGACGGCGGCTGCCTGGTGCCGGCGGGCCGCCTGTCCGACTACTTGCGGACGATGAGATAGGCCACGGTGATGAAGACCACCAGGCCGCCGAAAATGGCCAACAGCGTGTCCACCTTGTCGTACTCCTTGCCCGCGCCCGGCTGCGCCCGCGGACCCGCCTCAACAGGGGCCGGGTGCGCGGCCGGGCGCGCCGGGCGATCAGTAGTCGACGTCCGCGGGCACTGGGGTGGCAGCCTTTTCTTCCTTGGGCGCCTCGGCAATCGTGGCGTCCGTGGTGAGGATCAGGCTGGCGACGGAAGCGGCGTTCTGCAGGGCCGTGCGCGTCACCTTGGTGGGGTCGATCACGCCCATCTCCAGCAGGTCGCCGTAGGCGCCGGTGGCCGCGTTGTAACCGAAGCCGCCCTTGCCCTCGAGCACCTTGGCGATCACCACCGAGGGCTCGTCGCCCGCGTTGGCGGCGATGGCCCGCAGTGGCGCTTCGAGCGCCCGCAGCACGATGCGGATGCCCGCGTCCTGGTCGGCATTGGCGCCCTTGAGGTCCTTCAAGGTGCTGCGCGCACGCAACAGGGCCACGCCGCCGCCCGGCACGATACCTTCTTCCACCGCCGCACGCGTGGCGTGCAGGGCGTCGTCCACGCGGTCCTTCTTCTCCTTCATCTCCACTTCGGTTGCCGCACCCACGCGAATCACCGCAACACCGCCGGCGAGCTTGGCAACGCGCTCCTGGAGCTTTTCCTTGTCGTAGTCGGAGGTGGTTTCCTCGATCTGCTGCTGGATGGTCTTGACCCGGGCCTTGATCTTGCCCTTGTCGCCGGCACCGTCGATGATGGTGGTGTTTTCCTTGTGGATCTCCACGCGCTTGGCCCGGCCCAGGTCGGTCAACTTGGCCTTGTCGAGCTGCCGGCCGGTTTCCTCGGCAATCACCGTGCCTCCGGTCAGGAACGCAATGTCTTCCAGCATGGCCTTGCGGCGGTCGCCGAAGCCGGGGGCCTTCACCGCCGCCACCTTGAGCACGCCGCGCATTGCGTTGACCACCAGGGTAGCCAGTGCCTCGCCGTCAACGTCCTCGGCGATGATCAATAGCGGCTTGCCCGCCTTGGCGACTTCCTCGAGCACCGGAAGCAAGTCGCGGATATTGGAGATCTTCTTGTCGTGCAGCAGGATCAGCGCGTCCTCGAGGACGGCGGTCTGCTTGTCGGGGTTGTTGATGAAATAGGGGCTGATATAGCCGCGGTCGAACTGCATGCCCTCCACTACGTCGAGCTCGTTCTGCAGCGACTTGCCGTCCTCGACGGTGATCACGCCTTCCTTGCCTACCTTCTCCATGGCCTGGGCGATCATGTCGCCGATGGCTTGATCGGAGTTGGCCGAAATCGCACCTACCTGCGCGATCTCGCGCTGCGCCGTGCACGGGCGCGAGGCTTTCTTCAGCTCGCCAACGATAGCCTGCACCGCACTGTCGATCCCACGCTTGAGGTCGGTTGGGTTCATTCCGGCGGCCACATATTTCATGCCTTCCTGGACGATGGATTGCGCAAGGACGGTGGCTGTGGTCGTGCCGTCACCGGCCACGTCGGCCGTTTTTGAGGCCACCTGCTTGACCATCTGGGCGCCCATGTTTTCGAACTTGTCGGCCAGCTCGATTTCCTTGGCCACGGTGACGCCATCCTTGGTAATCAGCGGCGCGCCGAAGCTGCGCTCCAGCACGACGTTGCGGCCCTTGGGTCCGAGGGTAACCTTGACGGCGTCTGCGAGGATGTTGACGCCCTTGACGATGCGCGTGCGCGCCGTATCGTGGAATTGGACTTGTTTCGCAGTCATTTTGTTGCTCCAGCAAATGGGGTGTGGGGGTTTTCAGGCGGCTTTCTTGAGGGAGTCGCGCGAGGTGGACTCGATGATCCCGAGCACATCTTCCTCGCGCAGCACCAGGAATTCCTGGTCATCGAGCTTCACCGTCTGGCCTGCATACTTGCCGAAAAGAACCTTCTCTCCGGTCTTCACCTGCAAGGCGCGGACGCTGCCGTCCTGCAGCAGCCGGCCATTGCCTACGGCGATCACTTCGCCCTGTTCGGGCTTCTCGCCCGCGGTATCGGGGATGACAATTCCGGATGCCGTCTGCTTCTGCTGCTCAAGGCGCCTGACGATAATCCGGTCGTAAAGGGGACGGATCTGCATGCTGCAATCTCCTTATTCGATATCAGATTATGGAAATGGCCGGTACCGCGTGCGCTTCGGAGCGAGCATGAACGACACCCAGGCAGCGCGATGGCAATACGCGCCGCGCGCAGCGCGGCCGGCCGTGCCCGAGTTAGGGTCGAGGCTGCGGGCCTTCAAGTACCCAATTTTTGGGAGCTACCGGGAAATAATGATCCGGCTTACGCGGCCCAGGTGGTACCGGGTTCGGCAAACGCGCGTCCCGACCGGAGCCTTGACATCCACTGGACACGGCAGTCTGCGGCCGCCGTCGTGCGCAAGGGTGTCGTCCTCGGCCGTGCTGCGCCAGACCCCGCCGCGAACCGGCCGGAACTTCCAGCGGATGTAGCCAACCCTGGCACCCAGACGCAGCATCTCTTCGCGGTCGGGTGCCTCGGCCACCACCAATGTGCCGGCGGCGCCGTTGAACGGATCTTCTCCAAATGCCTGCCGGCATTCGAGTGCCTCGCGCTCCGAGGCCCCGATGGTGTTGCAGCCGCGGCGCTCGTCGCGGTCCAGTTCCCACGCACCGAGTTGCCAGGCGGCATCGAGCATGGCGCCATCGAGGCCTGCGATCGCGTTCCAGTTCGCGTTGATCTGGAGGGCAGACCCGGGCACGGGCCGGCGACCAACGGGGATCTTGCCGCTGGCGTTGGCCGCGGGGTCGGGCCTGTAGCCGTGCCAGTGCAAGATGAGAAGCAATGGCGTATTGGCGCGGGGCAGCGCGGTCAGGGTGACAGCAAACAGCGGGAGCCGGACGGAATCGATCTGTTCGGCAATTTTGTCAAAAAGCTCCATCGCAACCCTCCATTGGCTGGGGACGACGATGGCCAAAATCTACCAAAAAATCCTGGCTCCGTTGCCATCAGGCTGGACGCCGTGCCGAAGCTGCGTCGGCGTCACCGGTCAGTCGGGAACTGGCACCTGGCCCGTCAGGTCTCCGGTCTCGAGATGCGCCAGATGGAGCCGCAGCGTCGCCGCATTGGACTCGCTCCTGGCCGATTGGAGAGCGTCGAGCAGCACCTCGCGTATGTCGGTGGGCTCAACCAGTTCCATGTCCCAGTCGGGAAATACGCGCTCGCGCGCTTCGCTATCCTCGCTCAGTAGTACGATGGATTCATGGCGTGTGTCGGTGCGCAGTTGTTCCATCAGTTCGGCGACACTGGCCTGCGGCCCCTCCAACCACTGGAAGAAGATTCCTCCGCCGAAGACCAGCATTCCGGTAATGCCCCGGGCAGGATTGTTACGCCGGGCCGATGCAATGATTTCCGCGACGACAGCATCGTCTACGCCAACCGCGGCGCGGCTGCAGTAGACCAGGTTGTAAATCATGGGCAGTCCGCGGCCCTGCCCCGGCTCGTCGCCATAGGCGTCCATCCAATCTGCCGGAGAACTGCTCATCGGTTGGGTCCCTGGAAAGTCCCTGGCGTGTTGCGCTGCACACGTACGGCTCCGAACTTAGCATATGCGCTTGCCTGCGCGTAAGACCGCTCGTCAGGTCACGGGGCGCTCGCGGCAGGCGCAATTCGATAATCAAATTCGGTTTGATCAACAGCGGGGGGAAACATCGACCCAATTCCCTGTGGTCGACATTGCCGTCCCCGGGCTGCCACAATCCCCAAAGACGCGCGGGTAAAACACCCGAAATCTCGCTTAGCCATACTCTCTACGCCGCATTTCCTGCGCATGGTTTGAATTGGCAGCCCTATGAACACGCACAAAGGCATTGCATCTTGATTCGGCCCTGGATGAAATGGTCGGCCGCGGCGCTGGCGGGCGCGCTCTTGCTTGCCGCTTGCCTGCTTTGGCTTGCGCTGCGCGCCAGCCTGCCGACACTCGACGGCGCTGTCGTTCGGCACGAACTCTCCGGGCCGGTGACGATTTCGCGCGACGACCTGGGCGTGGCCACGATCATTGGTCGCAACCGGCTCGACGTGGCCTTCGCCACCGGTTATGCGCACGCGCAGGATCGCCTTTTCCAGATGGACCTGTTGCGCCGGGCCGGTGCGGGCGAGCTCTCCGAACTCCTTGGTACGCGCACGCTGCCCGTGGACCGCTCGCGCCGCCTGCACCGCTTCCGTGCCCGCGCGCATGCCACGTTCGATGCCCTGC
>CAIQGU010000424.1 GCA_903871435.1 uncultured Burkholderiales bacterium
GGAGCCTCGCCCGCCGCGTCGCGATCCTGCGCACAGACGTAGATGGTGGGATCGTCGGGCAACTGGCGCTTGCCAAATATCGCGTCGAACTCGGCGACGTAGTCGGCCGAGAAAAACACGTTGTGCCGCAGCAGGTCGAATCCCTGCGTGGGCGCGCTTACCAGCCAGGTGATGGCCGAGAGCGAGCGCGCCAGCCGATCGGAGCCTGCCGCCGCGCGCGCCGCCTCGGCGCCGAGTTGCCCCTGCGCCAGGGCCGCCGAATCCGCATTGGCAATGACCGCGCCGGCCTCCACGGTCTCGCCGCTGGCAAGTTCAATGCGCCACTGACCCTGGGCATCCCGCCCGAGGCGGCGCACGGCGCTGTTGTAGCGAAACCGCGCGCCACGCGCTATGGCAACCTTCTCCAGGGCTTCGGCGAGGCCGTACATGCCCGGCTCGGCCAGCCAGACGCCCTGTTGCTCCACGTGGGCCACGAGCATCAGCGTTGCGGGTGCGTCAAACGGCGATGAACCGCAGTACGTGGCGTAACGGCCAAAGAGCTGGCGCAGGCGTGGATCGCGAAAGTGCCGGCCCAGCGCATGCCAGAGGTTTTCGAAGGGGCGTATGGCCAGCAGGTCGGCGGCGCGGCGCGACGCGATGTTCTTGACGAGCCCCGGCATCGACGGGCGCTGCGACCGGATGAAGGAATGCTCGAGCGCCTGGTAGGTGGCGCGCGCTTCCTCGCAAAACCCCAAGAAGCGCCGTCCCTCATCGGGACCGGCAAAGCGGGCGATGGCGTCGGCGCTGCGGGCGGTATCGGCATGCAGGTCCAGGGTTTCGCCGCCGCCCCAGGAATGGCGCGCCAGGACGCTGGCAGGCCGTGTTGCCACGTAGTCGCCGAAGCTCAGTCCGGCCTCGCTGAACATCTCGTCAAAGACCCAGCGCATCGTCAGCACGGTGGGTCCGGCATCGAAGGCGGCACTGCCCAGCGGAGTGCGGCGCATCTTGCCGCCGGGCCGGTCCGCAGCCTCCAAGACCAGTACCGGCAGACCGCGGGCAACCAGATCGAATGCCGCCGCCAGGCCGGCAACGCCGGCGCCGACCACCACGACCGGCCGTTGCTCAGAGATCTTGAGTCGTTGCATGGCGCGCTGCACCAACGGACTGCCGCTCCGTTGCCCCCGGTCGACGTGATTTGATAGTCATTTACGCTTGACATTTTAGGGTGTAATGACAGAATTACACAAGGCAAACGAAACTTGCCGCAGTGGTGAAACCGCAGGCGCATGCGCGGCAACCCGCGCGAAAAGGATGAGCGATGGATGGATCGGCAGCGATGGACATGGCATCTCGTATCGAGGACGCTTTGGTGGCCGCGGTGTCAGCGGCCGATAGCGCTGCCGGAGGGCCGCCGCGACTGGGGCAGGCCATCCGCTACGCCATCTTTCCGGCCGGCGCGCGCGTGCGGCCGCGGCTGTGCCTGACCGTGGCGCTGGCCCTGGGCGATGACGATCCGGCGGCCTCCAACGCTGCTGCCGCGGCCATCGAGATGCTCCACTGCGCCTCGCTGGTGCACGACGATCTGCCGTGTTTTGACGACGCGACCACGCGGCGTAACAAGCCCTCGCTGCACCGCGCCTTTGGCCAGCGCGAGGCCGTCCTCGCCGGCGACGCGCTCATCGCCATGGGGTTCGATGTCATCGCGCGCAGCGCCGGGCGCAATCCGGGGCGCACCATTGCCCTGCTGCGCTGCCTGGCGGATGCGCTCACGCCGCCCAACGGCATCATTGCCGGCCAGGCTTGGGAGTGTGAACCTGCCGCGGAACTCTCCGCCTATCAACGCGCCAAGACCGGTTCCCTGTTTGTTTCCGCCGCCATGGCGGGCGCCATTGCCGGCGGCGGTGATCCGCAGGCCTGGCGCGTCCTGGGCGAGCGCCTGGGCGAGGCCTACCAGATCGCCGATGACATCCGTGATGTCGTGGCCAGCCAGGAGGAAATTGGCAAGCCGGTGGGGCGCGATGTCGCACTCGGCCGGCCCAACGCCGTAGTGGCCCTGGGCATGGCGCGCGCCATCGCCATCTTCGAAACGCTGGTCGAGCAGGCGCTCGAATCCATACCGCCGTGCGGTGGCCGTCAACGCCTGCAGCAGTTGATCCGGGCCGAAGCGCTGCGGCTGGTTCCCGAGGAATACCTCGAGCGCGCGGCGTGAAATCCGCACTGGCTGCCGCTGCGGCGCAGCCCTGCGTTGCCGGCGGCGCGCCGCCTCCCGTGACAGCTACCGGCGACGAATCCTGGCTTGATGCGCTGCGCCGGCAGCGTGACCGGCTGCTTGCCGATGGCCGTTTCCATCGCTTTGCCGCAGCCTTCATCTTCACCCGGCCCATCGCCCGATCGCGGGCACGGGCGCTCTTCGACCTGGTCGCGGGCTTCGTGTATTCGCAGGTGCTCTACGCCTGCGTCACGCTGGGCCTGCTGCGCCGCCTGCTCGAGCGTCCGCAGACGCCCGCCGAACTGGCGCAGGCGCTTTCCCTGCCGTTGGATCGGCTCGAGCGCCTGCTATCTGCCGCGGGTGCGCTGGACCTGGTCGAGCGGCGCGGCCGCGGGCGTGTCGGTCTGGGCGTGCTGGGTGCCGCGCTGCTGGGCAATCCGGGCGTGGAAGCCATGATCCGCCACCATGGGCTGCTGTATGCCGATCTGGCCGATCCGGTCGCCCTGCTGCGCGGCTCCGCGGATCACGCCAGCCTTGCTGCTTTCTGGGGCTATGCCGGCGCCCACAACCCGGCGGCACTGCCCCGTGAACAGGTCGCGCCCTACAGCGGGCTGATGTCCGAATCGCAGCAGTTCATCGCCGATATCGTGCTTGCCGCCTATCCTTTCGGGCGGCACCAACGGCTGCTCGACGTCGGTGGCGGTGAGGGCAATTTTGCGATGGCGGCGGCGCGCAAGGTGCCGCATCTGGCCGTGAGCGTGTTCGATCTTCCCGAGGTGGCGGCTGTGGCCCAGGCGCGCTTCCAGGCCGCTGGCATGCGCACGCGGGCGGTGGCGCATGGGGGCAGCTTTTTTCACGATGCCCTGCCCGGCGACGCCGATCTCGTGACGCTGGTGCGTGTCGTGCACGACCACGACGATGACAAGGTGCAGGTATTGCTCAGTGGCATACGCCGGGCCATGCGGTCCGATGCCGTGTTGCTCATCGCCGAACCCATGGCCGGCGCACCCGGTATGGGCCCCATGGCCGATGGCTACTTTGGTATTTACCTGCTGGCCATGGGCACCGGACGTGCCCGCACCTTCGAAGAGCTGCGCGCCTTGCTGCATGCAGCCGGCTTTACCGCCGTGCGGCGCCGCAGCACGCGTAATCCCTTGCTGGCGACTGTCGTGACGGCGCGACCCGATGCTAAAAGTGTTAATTACGCTTGACAACTAAGCAAGTAAGAGTAAATTGACACTCATGGTTTCGAACACATTGGAAGCAGCTCCCGCCGTCCAGGAAAGAGGGCAGCGCCATAGCGCGTATGCCGTCGTCCTCGAGCAACCGGAGCAACTCTCGCTCAAGTCGCTGGAGATCGATCACCCGGGCCCGGCCGATATCGTCATCGCCACCGAGTGGAGCGCCATCAGCACGGGTACCGAGCGCCTGCTGTACAAAGGCCAGATGCCGCAATTTCCGGGCATGGGCTACCCGCTGGTACCCGGCTACGAAGCCGTGGGCCGTATCACCGAGGTGGGCGCCCAGGCCGGCACGGATCTCAAGGTAGGGCAGCGGGTGTTCGTGGGCGGCGCGCGTTGCTATGGCGAAGTGCGCGGTCTCTTCGGCGGTGCTTGCGCGCGGCTTGTTGTGCAGGCATCGCGCGCCATACCGGTGCCGGACCATATCGGCGAGAAGGCCGTGCTGCTGGCGCTTGCCGCCACTGCCTACCATGCGCTCAATCTCCCCGGCGCGCAGCGTACGGATCTGATCATCGGTCACGGCGTGCTCGGCCGCCTGCTGGCGCGCATCGCCGCGCTCGACCCCGCGCGTCCAGTGGTCGTCTGGGAAAACAATCCGGCTCGCGTGCATGGCGCGATCGGTTACACGGTCATCGACGCGCAGCAGGACACGCGCCGCGATTACCGCTCCATCCTGGACGCCAGCGGCGATTCTTCGCTGCTCGACAAACTTATAGGCCGACTGAGCCCGGGTGGGGAAATCATCCTCGCCGGCTTCTACAGCGAGCCGCTGCACTTTGCCTTTGCCCCCGCCTTCATGCGCGAGGCACGGCTGCTCATCGCGGCCGAATGGAAACCCGATGACCTGCGCACCGTGATGGAACTCATCACCACGGGCAAGCTGTCCCTCGACGGCCTGATAACCCACCGCGTTCCGGCCACCGAGGCCACCGCTGCCTACCGGACCGCGTTTGGCGATCCGGCATGTTTAAAAATGGTACTGGACTGGAGATCTCTAGCATGAGTCAAGCCACGACACTTCCCCTGGAACAGCTCAAGCGTTCACTGCGCGCCGAAGCGGCGATCGAGCCTGCGCCCGTGGTGACCGGTGAAGCCACCAGCAAGACGCAGATCATCGCCATTTACGGCAAGGGCGGTATCGGCAAGAGTTTTGCGCTGGCCAATCTGTCCTACATGATGGCCCAGCTGGGCAAGCGCGTGCTGCTGATCGGCTGCGATCCCAAGAGCGATACCACTTCGCTGCTGTTTGGCGGCCGTGCCTGCCCCACCATCCTGGAAACCTCGTCGCGCAAGAAGCTCGCAGGCGAGCCCGTATCGATATCCGACGTGTGCTTCAAGCGCGACGGCGTCTTCGCGATGGAACTGGGTGGCCCGGAAGTGGGCCGCGGCTGCGGTGGACGCGGCATCATCCACGGCTTCGAAACCCTCGAAAAGCTGGGCTTCCACGACTGGGGTTTCGACTTCGTGCTGCTCGATTTCCTGGGCGATGTGGTCTGCGGCGGCTTTGGCCTGCCCATCGCCCGGGACATGTGCCAGAAGGTCATGGTCGTCGGCAGTAATGATTTGCAATCGCTCTATGTCGCCAACAACGTGTGCTCGGCGGTGGAATATTTCCGCCGGCTGGGTGGCAACGTGGGCGTGGCGGGCCTCATCGTCAACAAGGACGACGGCACCGGCGAGGCCCAGGCCTTCGCCAAGGCGGCCGGCATCCCGGTTCTGGCTTCCATCCCGGCTGACGACGATATCCGCCGCAAGAGCGCCAGCTATGAAATCGTGGGCCGCCCGGGTGGCCCGTGGGCCTCGCTGTTCGAAGCCCTGGCCGTGCAGGTGGCCGACGCGCCGCCGCTGCGTCCCAAGCCCCTCTCGCAGGACGCCTTGCTGGGCCTGTTCTCGAGCGATGCGGTGGGCCGTGACGTACAGCTCAACCCCGCCAGCGACGACGACATGCGCGGTCTTGCCGCGGTCGAGAAGAAGTCCCTTGAAGTCGTCTACGACGCCGTCTGATCGCACCATGCATCCCTCCGAAAACGCAAAAGGCGAGGCACCGGCAGTGGCCGGGGTTGCCCCGGAAGCATCCGCCGGAGCGAAGCCCCAACGGGTGATACCGCTGGTCAATGCGCCGGAAGCCGCAGCCGCCAGCTGCAGCGGCGACAAGCAGGCGGTTCGTGCCGCAGCCGCCAAGGCGGGCGCCGGCGAAATCCTCGATCGTTATGCCGCCGACTACCCCGTCGGACCGCACGATCAACCGCAGAGCATGTGCCCCGCCTTCGGTTCCCTGCGCGTGGGACTGCGCATGCGCCGCACGGCCACCATCCTGTCGGGCTCGGCCTGCTGCGTCTACGGCCTCACGTTCACGTCGCATTTCTATGGCGCGCGCCGCAGCGTGGGCTACGTGCCCTTCAATTCCGAGACGCTGGTAACCGGCAAGCTCTTCGAGGACATCCGCGAGGCGGTTTTCCATATCGCCAAGCCCGAAGATTACGACGCCATCATCGTCACCAATCTGTGCGTGCCGTCCGCGTCGGGCGTGCCGCTGCGCCTGCTGCCCAAGCAGATCAACGGCGTGCGCATCGTTGGCATCGATGTCCCGGGGTTTGGCGTTCCCACCCACGCCGAAGCCAAGGACGTGCTGTCGGGCGCCATGCTCAACTATGCGCGCACCGAGATCGAAGCCGGTCCGGTTCCTGCGCCGCGCACGGGACCCAAGAAGCGTCCGTCCGTGGCCCTCATCGGCGAAGTCTTCCCGGCCGATCCCATCGGCATCAGCGCCTTGCTGCAGCCGCTGGGCATCGATGTCGGGCCGGTGGTGCCGGTGCGCGAATGGCGCGAGCTCTATGGCGCGCTCGACTGCGAAGTGGCCGCGGCCATCCACCCTTTCTACACTGCCGTGCTGCGCGAGTTCGACCTGGCCGGCCGGCGCATCGTGGGCTCCGCGCCTGTTGGCGTGGACGGCACCGCCGCCTGGCTGGACGCCATCGGTAACGCCTTCAACGTGCCCGCCGAGCGCGTTGCCGAAGCCAAGAACAAGTTCCTGCCGGCGATCAAGGGTGCGCTATCGGCCGCGCCCATCCGCGGACGCATCACGCTGTCGGGCTACGAAGGTTCGGAACTGCTCGTCGGCCGTCTGCTGGTCGAGAGCGGTGCCGACCTGAAATACGTGGGAACTGCCTGCGGCCGCACCGAGTGGTCGAAGGCCGATTGCGAATGGCTCGAAGCCCACGGTGTGCGCGTGCAGTACCGCGCCTCGCTCGAGCAGGACCTCGCGGCCATGGATGAGTTCGAACCCAACCTGGCCATCGGCACGACGCCGGTGGTACAGGCGGCCAAGACGCGCTCCTTGCCGGCACTGTATTTCACCAACCTCATTTCCGCGCGTCCCCTCATGGGACCGGCGGGCGCCGGTTCGCTGGCGGCGGTTGTCAATGCCGCGCTGGGGTCCAAGGGGCGCTTCGACACGATGCGCGATTTCTTCGACGGCGTGGGCGCGGGCGACAACTCCGGTATCTGGGAGAAGGTTCCGGAGGCCAAGCCGCAGTTCCGTGAGATGCACCGGCGCCACCTGGAAAAGCAGGCGCGCCGCCGCAAGGCCGAGGAGATGATCTGATGCTGGTACTCGATCACGATCGCGCGGGCGGCTACTGGGGAGCGGTATACGCCTTCACGTCGGTGAAGGGCCTGCAGGTGGTCATCGATGGCCCGGTGGGCTGCGAGAATCTGCCGGTGACCTCGGTGCTGCATTACACCGATGCGTTGCCGCCCCACGAGTTGCCTATCGTGGTGACCGGCCTGTCGGAAGAGGAACTTGGCCAGACGGGTACCGAGCAGGCGATGAGCCGGGCCCACAAGACCCTGGATCCGGAACTGCCCGCCGTGGTGGTCACGGGATCCATCGCCGAGATGATCGGCGGCGGCGTCGCGCCCGAAGGCAGCGGACTCAAGCGCTTCCTGCCGCGCACGATCGACGAAGACCAGTGGCAATGCGCCAATCGCGCCATGCTCTGGCTTTGGTCCGAATACGGCATGCGCCAGATTCCCGCGGTCAAGCCGCGCGAGCCGGGCGTGCGTCCCAAGGTCAACATCCTGGGACCCATGTATGGCTATTTCAACACCTGGTCCGACCTCGCGGAAATCCGCCGCCTCATCGAGGGCATCGGTGCCGAGGTCAACATGGTGTTCCCGCTGGGCGCCCACCTCCAGGACATCGAGAAGCTGGCCGACGCCGAGGTCAACGTGGTCATGTACCGCGAGTACGGCCGCTTGCTGGCCGAGGCTCTGGAGCGGCCCTACCTGCAGGCGCCCATAGGCCTGGATTCCACCACGCGCTTCCTGCGTTCGCTCGGAGAGCTCCTGGGAATCGATCCCGAGCCGTTCATCACGCGTGAAAAGCACACGACCATCAAGCCGGTCTGGGACCTGTGGCGCTCCGTCACGCAGGACTTCTTCGGTACTGCCAGCTTTGGCATCAGCGCCAGCGAAACCCACTCGCGCGGTATCCGGCATTTCCTGCAGGACGAACTCGGCCTGCCCTGCAATTTTCATTTCGAGCGCCGTGCCGGCGTCAAGCCCGACAACGACGCCATCCGCAAGGCGGTGCGCGAGAAGACGCCGCTGCTGCTGTTTGGCAGCTACAACGAGCGCATGTATCTCTCGGAGATCGGTGGCCGGGCGGTCTACATACCGGCGTCCTTCCCCGGCGCCATCATCCGCCGCCATACCGGCACGCCCTTCATGGGTTATTCCGGCGCCACCTATCTCGTGCAGGAGATCTGCAACGCGATGTTCGATGCGCTGTTCAACATCATTCCGCTGGGTACCGAGCTCGACAAGGTCGAGGCAACACCCACGCGCAGTCAGGACGAACTGCCCTGGGATCCGGACGCCAAGCGCGAACTCGACGCTCTGCTGGAGACCTATCCGGTTTTGTTGCGCATATCGGCGGCCAAGCAGCTGCGCGATGCCGCGGAGCGCACCGCGCGCGCGGCCGGCGCACCCCTGGTCAAGCCGGAACACCTGGGTGCGCGCGATGGCGCGGCCGCGGCCGGCCGGCGCGATCGGCAGCCGGCATGAGCACGATGGAAACGACACGCGACTTCGGCGCTGCCACCACCTCCGGGTGGTGCGGCCGGAGCGCTCTTGAATCGATGGGCGCGACTGCCTCACGGCAAGCGTGCCCATCAATACGGCCTTGCGGCCGGATCAGTACCCTGCCGCGGGGATTGCGCGGCAACAGCCGAAAGGCCCTGAAGGAGGATAACCACCATGTCTGAACGAAACGGCTCGCTTTCGGGCCTTACGGAACGAGAAGCTCAGGAGTTCCACAAGATCTTCGTATCGAGCTTCATTGGCTTCACCGTGATCGCCATCATCGCTCACGCGCTTGTCTGGAGTTGGCGTCCCTGGTTCTAAGGGGTGTCTAGGAGATCGCAATGCTTGTTTCCGGATCGACTCTGCATGACGTAACACACGGCGAACACTCGCTTTCGTTCTCCGCGATCTTCGTTGCAGGTTTTACCGTCGCCCTCGCTTTGGCAGTCGTCGGCATCTTGCTGCGGCTGGACTGGCGGTCCTGGCTGCCAGGCGCCGAAAAGCGCGGATCGGTGGTCGGATCGGTATCGGCGGCTGTCTACAGCTTCATGTCTTATTTTCCATAGGAGATTCAACAAATGTGGCGTATCTGGACGTTATTTGACCCGCGCAGGGCCCTGATCGCGCTGGCCGTGTTCCTGGCTGTGCTCGCGCTTCTGATCCATTTCATCCTGTTGAGCAGCAACCGCTTCAACTGGATCGATGGTCCTCATGGCAGCGGCAAGGCATTGTCCATGCAGTCGGCACCCGTGCCGCCCGCAATCAAGTAGGACCTTGCCATGGGAGTAGCGGGCTCTGCGCGGCTTGCCGGGCAGGCCCGCGTCCCTGAAGGGCGAGGGCAAGGGTTTTGCAGAATTCAAGATATGGGTCGGAACGCGCTAGCCGCAGCAATGGGCCGGTTCCGGCAGCAGGGATGCACGTGGTGGTGGCATCAGTCATCGCGCGGTTGACGTCCTTTCGCAGAAGGTAAATAGGGGGAGCAGCGATGTCGATGCTGAGCTTTGAAAGAAAGTACCGCGTGCGCGGCGGAACCCTGGTCGGGGGAGACCTTTTCGACTTCTGGGTCGGGCCGTTCTTCGTCGGGTTCTTCGGTGTAACCGCCGTGTTCTTCGCGGCACTGGGAACCTTGCTGATCCTGTACGGCGCCTCGCTTGGGCCCACATGGAATCCGTGGCGCATCAGTATTGCGCCCCCCGACCTGAGCTACGGACTGGCCCTGGCGCCCTTGGCCGAAGGCGGACTCTGGCAGATCATCACGGTCTGCGCCATCGGTGCCTTCGTCTCCTGGGCACTGCGTGAGGTCGAAATCGCCCGAAAGCTTGGCATGGGATTGCACGTTCCCTTCGCCTTCAGCTTTGCCATCCTGGCGTATGTGACCCTGGAAGTGTTCCGTCCCTTGCTGCTGGGTGCCTGGGGTCATGGTTTCCCCTACGGCATCTTCAGTCACCTGGACTGGGTTTCCAACACGGGTTACCAGTACCTGCATTTCCACTACAACCCGGCGCACATGATCGCGGTGTCGCTGTTCTTCACCACGACGTTCGCACTGGCATTGCACGGCTCGCTGATTCTTTCCGCAGCCAATCCCGTGCCGGGCACCGCGGTACTGACGCCGGAGCACGAGAACGCGTATTTCCGCGACTTCATCGGCTACTCGATCGGCACGCTGGGTATCCACCGACTGGGTCTATTCCTTGCGCTGTCGGCGGTCTTCTTCTCAGCCGTTTGTATCATCATCAGCGGCCCGCTCTGGACGCGTGGCTGGCCCGAATACTGGACGTGGTGGCTCGACCTGCCCATCTGGCGCTAGGCGATCAGGAGAAATCGAGATGGCTAACTATCAAAACATCTTCACGCAGGTCCAGGTACGCGGTCCCTTCCACAAGGGTCCGCCCATGGAGCCGGGCGGCAGTCCCTGGAAGCGCACGGGGAAGCCGCGATTCATCACGCTGCTGGGCCGCTTTGGCGACGCCCAGATAGGTCCGTTCTACCTGGGTTTCCTGGGTCTTGCGTCGATCATTTGTGGATTCACGGCCTTTGAAATCATCGGGCTCAACATGTGGGCTTCGGTGGGCTGGAGCCCCATTCAATTCGTCCGGCAACTGCCGTGGCTGGCGCTGGAACCCCCGTCGCCCGCCTGCGGACTGCATATACCCTGCGCACTCAACGACGGCGCGTGGTGGCAGTTGGCGGGTTTCTTCCTCACCACCTCGCTCTTTCTCTGGTGGCTGCGTACGTACCGTCGCGCCCGTGCGCTCAAGATGGGCACGCACGTAGCATGGGCATTCGCTGCCGCGATCTGGCTCTACATCGTGCTGGGTTTCATCCGTCCCGTGCTGATTGGCAGCTGGAGCGAAGCCGTGCCCTTCGGTATCTTCCCCCACCTGGACTGGGTGGCCGCGTTCTCGCTGCGGTACGGCAACCTGTTCTA
>CAIQGU010000425.1 GCA_903871435.1 uncultured Burkholderiales bacterium
GGGGGGGGGGGGGGGGGGGGAGCGGGCATGAGGTCCTTGTCGCACTCCGGAATCGCCATGCTCTTCTCGAAATAGCCGTCGTGCCAGCACAAGCCCGTGCTGTTGCGGACGACGTTGCCCTGTGAGTCCAGCACATAGCCCGAGGGCTTCTTGCCCGCGATGGTCTTCACATCATCGGCATTTGCGAGGCCGGCAGCGCTGCCCAGCAGGGCCGCCAGCGCGATGGCGATTCTTCGTTGGTACTTCATCGGATTCCTTTCCAAAGACGGAGTTTCGCGTCTGCGCCCTGGTCTGCACCCCGGGACGATTCCGCTTACCCCTTATCGTGATTCGAGAGTCTGCTTGAACTGCTGCTTGCCGTTCCATTCGCGGCGTCCGTCGGCAGTGAGGCCGATTGACGCAGTTTTTGGCGGATCTGATTGTGCCACGGTGCGGCAGCGCGCAAAACATCGTCGGCCAGTGTTGGGTTTTCCGCACCGCCCAGGACGCGATCCTCGAGTACCGCCCGCCCCGCCACCCAGACGTGCGTGACGTCTTTGCGTCCGGAGCTGTAGAGAATCTGGGATGTCACGTCATAAACCGGTTGGTTTTCGATGGCCGACAGGTCCAGGGCCACGATATCGGCTTCCTTACCGGTCTCCAGCGAGCCCACGCGCGCGCCTAGCCCGAGTGCCTGGGCGCCGTTGAGTGTTGCGCATTCCAGCGCCTGCCAGGCCGGCACCGCGGTAGCGTCGCCCGTCGAACCCTTGGCCAGCAGGGCGGCCAGATAGGCCTCCGCCAGGATGTCCAGGCGATTGTTGCTGGCGGCGCCGTCGGTGCCCAGCGCGACGCACACGCCGGCACGGAGCAGATCCGCCAGCGGCGCG
Source organism: uncultured Burkholderiales bacterium (assembly GCA_903871435.1). Lineage (GTDB taxonomy): Bacteria > Pseudomonadota > Gammaproteobacteria > Burkholderiales > Burkholderiaceae_F > GJ-E10. The sequence continues at coordinate 867 of CAIQGU010000425.1, forward strand.
ATGCCGCTGGCCAGTTTCAGGTTGGACGCCGGACAATGGATGACGGCCGCGCCACGCTGCGCCAGCAGGGCAATTTCCGAAGGCAGCAGCTGCGTCATGTGGACCGCGATCAAGCGTTCGTTGATAAGTCCGAGCCGGTCGAGACGGTCCAGTGGCCGGCAGCCGAGGTTGCGCATCGCGTCGGCGACCTCATCGGCGGTTTCGTGCACATGGATGTGCACGGGCAGGTCCAGTTCCTCGGCGAGGGTTGCAATCCGCTGCAAGGTTGCATCGGCCACGGTGTACGGGGCATGCGGCGCCAGCGTAAAACCCACCAGTGGGTCGTCCGCAAGCGCATCGCGCGCCGCCAGTCCCTGGCGCAGGTAGTCGTCCGCGTCGCTCGCGTACCGGCTGGGGAAGTCGATCGTCATGATGCCGACGACGGCGCGCATGCCGACGCTGCGCAAGCCCTGGGCGGTTTCGGCCGGATAGAAATAGGAATCGTTGCAGCAGGTGATGCCGGCGCGCACCATCTCGGCGGCAGCCAGGCGCGCACCGTCGTAGACGAAGGCGGGTGAAACTATCGCGCGCTCCAGAGGCCAGATCCGTTCCTGCAGCCAGTGATGCAGGGCAAGGTCGTCGCCCGCGCCGCGCAGCAGGCTCATCGGGCTGTGGCCATGCGCGTTGACCAGGCCGGGAATCACGGCGTGGTTCTCCAGCGCCCAGTGCCGCGCCGCCGTGAACTGCTGCCGCGCTTGTACCGACGGCAGCACGGCCAGGATCCGGCACTGGTCGATCACGACCGAGTGATGCTCCAGCACGGCACCGCGCGGACGCACCGGCACCACCCAGCGCGCCTCGATCACGGTGTCTACAGTCTGCATATGCCTGCTCCGGGTTCCTTGCGCGCGCCGGGCTGCCTGCCGGTGCCGCCCGTTCGCGCCGGTTCGGCGTTATACCAAGATTGGCGGCCGGTTTGCGCCGTGTCCTGCCCGGGCTGCACGTCTGCGGGTGCGCTGGTAAAATCACTGGTTGTTCCGGGGTCATTTCCGGGGCCGCCCCTGCGGCCCTGCCCGGGCGCACCGCTTTGCCCGATCGCCGCTGCGCCAGTGGCGCTGTCCGGCGTGCGGGCCGCGCCCGATCGGCTGCCGGCCGCCATGCGTTTGCCTGGCACTTATCGTTGCATTTTTGACTGCCGCCAATGGACTCGTTCGCCAAGGAAACCCTGCCCATCTCCCTCGAAGAGGAGATGCGCCGCTCCTATCTCGACTACGCCATGAGCGTCATCGTGGGTCGGGCCCTGCCGGATGTGCGCGATGGCCTCAAGCCCGTCCACCGCCGTGTGCTCTTTGCCATGCACGAGGCAAACAACGTCTGGAACCGCTCCTACGTCAAATGCGCCCGCGTGGTCGGCGAGGTGCTGGGCAAATATCACCCCCACGGCGACACCGCGACGTACGACGCGCTGGTGCGCATGGCGCAGGACTTCTCCTTGCGCTACCTGCTCATCGATGGCCAGGGCAACTTCGGTTCGGTTGACGGCGACAATGCGGCGGCCTACCGGTACACCGAGTGCCGCCTCAACAAACTGGCCTCGGAACTGCTCGTCGACATCGACAAGGAAACCGTCGATTTCGTCGCCAACTACGACGGCAAGGAACAGGAGCCGACCGTACTGCCCTCGCGCGTCCCGAACCTGCTGATCAACGGATCGGGCGGCATTGCCGTGGGCATGGCGACCAACATCCCACCGCATAACCTGAGCGAAGTGGTCGACGGCTGCCTGCTGCTGCTGCGCAACCCGGACGCCACCATCGACGAACTCATCGAGCTCATTCCCGCCCCCGATTTCCCTACCGCCGGCATCATCTACGGCCTGGAGGGCGTGCGCGAGGGCTATCGCACGGGCCGCGGCCGGTGCGTGATGCGCGCCAAGACCCATTTCGAGGAAATCGACAAAGGCGCGCGCAGCGCCATCATCGTCGACGAACTGCCCTACCAGGTCAACAAGCGGGCGCTGCTCGAGCGCATCGCCGACATGGTCAACGAAAAGAAGATCGAAGGCATATCGGATATCCGCGATGAATCCGACAAATCGGGCATGCGCGCCGTCTTCGAGCTCAAGCGCGGCGAAGTCCCGGAAATCGTCCTCAACAACCTGTTCAAGCTGACGCAGCTGCAGGATACGTTCGGCATGAACCTCGTGGCGCTGGTCGATGGCCAGCCGCGCCTGCTCAATCTCAAGCAGATCATCGAGGCCTTCCTGTCGCACCGGCGCGAAGTGGTCACGCGCCGCACCGTGTTCGAGCTGCGCGAGGCGCGCCGCCGCGGTCACGTGCTCGAGGGCCTGGCCGTAGCCCTGGCCAGCATCGACGACTTCATCGCCATCATCAAGGCGGCCCCCACCCCCCCGGTTGCCAAGGCCGAACTCGTCGCGCGCAGCTGGGACTCGCCGCTGGTGCGCGAGATGATGGCGCGCGCCGCGCAGTCCGGAACCGTGGCCATGTACCGCCCCGAAGGGCTCGATCCGGCCCTGGGGCCGCAGGAGGACGGCACCTACCGGCTGTCCGAGGAGCAGGCTGAACAGATCCTGCAGATGCGCCTGCAGCGCCTCACCGGCCTGGAGCAGGACAAGATCGTCGGTGAGTACCGCGACGTCATGGCGCTCATCGGTGACCTCATCGACGTGCTCGCGCGTCCCGAACGCATCACCACCATCATCCACGATGAACTCGTCCAGGTGCGCGACGCGTATGGCGCCAAGTCCGGCGATACCCGCCGCTCCGAGATCATCCGCACCACCGAGGAGCTGGCCACCGAGGACCTGATCACGCCGCAGGACATGGCGGTGACGCTGTCCCACACGGGTTACATCAAGAGCCAGCCCTTGGCGGACTACCGCGCGCAAAAGCGCGGTGGCCGCGGCAAGCAGGCGGCGCTGGCGCGCGAGGACGACTGGATCGACCAGCTCTTCATCGCCAACACGCATGACACCATCCTGTGTTTCTCCGACAAGGGCCGCATGTACTGGCTCAAGGTCTGGGAAGTGCCGCAGGGATCGCGCACCTCGCGCGGCAAGCCCATCGTCAACATGTTCCCGCTCGCCGAGAACGAGAAGATCACGGTCATATTGCCCGTCAAGGCGTTCGACGACGAGCACTACGTCTTCATGGCCACCGCCTTCGGCACGGTCAAGAAGACCTCGCTGGCCGACTTCTCCAACCCGCGCAAGGCCGGCATCATCGCCGTGGACCTCGAGGCCGACGACTATCTCATCGGCGCCGCCATTACCGATGGCCACCACGATGTCATGCTGTTTTCCGATTCGGGCAAGGCGGTGCGCTTCGACGAGAACGATGTGCGTCCCATGGGCCGGCAGGCGCGCGGCGTGCGCGGCATGCAGCTCGATGAAACCGCGCGGGTGATCGCGCTGCTGGTGGCCGAGGATGAACAGCAGAACGTGCTCACCGCTACGGCCAACGGCTTTGGCAAGCGCACGCCCATCGCCGAATACACCCGCCATGGGCGCGGCACCAAGGGCATGATCGCCATCGCAACGTCGGAGCGCAATGGCAAGGTCGTGGCGGCCACCCTGGTGCACGAAAGCGATGAAATCATGCTCATCACCACGGGCGGTGTGCTCATCCGCACCCGGGTTGCGGAAATCCGCAGCATGGGCCGCGCCACCCAGGGCGTGACCCTGATCGCGCTCGACCCCAACACCACGCTGTCGCGCCTGCAACGCGTGGTCGAGACCGATGCCGAAGCGCGCGAGGCCGATGACGCGCCGGCGGGTGCGCCCGCCGACCCCGAGGCTTCCGCCGGTCCTGATGCCGGCGGTGGCGGGGCCGAGCCCGCCGGGGATAGCGGCAGCCAGGACGACGCGTGAGCGGCGACGCACCGGCACCCTGGCGCCTGTGCCATGGATGAGCGCCTGCAGCAGGTTCGCGATGCGATAGACGCCATCGACCTGCAGTTGGTGGAGCGCCTCAACGAGCGCGCGCGCCTGGTTGCCGAGATTGGCCGCATCAAGCTGGGTTCCGGCGCGCCGGTGTTCCAGCCCGAACGCGAGGCAGAAGTCGTGCGGCGCGTGGTGGCAGCCAGCACCGGTCCGCTGCCCAATACGGCGCTCGAGGCCATCTATCGCGAAATCATGTCCGCCGCGCGGGCCATGCAGCGCCCGCTCACCGTGGCTTATCTGGGTCCCCAAGGCACCTTCTCCGAGCTGGCCACGCTCAAGCGCTTTGGCGGCTCCGCGCAGCTGCAGTCGTGCGCCTCGATCGACGAAGTTTTTCGTGCGGCTGAATCCGAGCGCGTCGACTTTGCCGTGGTGCCGGTAGAGAATTCCTCCGAAGGCGCTGTTTCGCGCTCGCTCGACCTGTTGCTGGGCACGTCGCTGCTGATCGTCGCCGAGGTATCCGTACCCGTGCACCAGCACTTGCTCACGCTGCACGGCAGTCTCGCGGGGGTGACCCGTGTGCTTGCCCACCCCCAGGCCCTGGGCCAGTGCGTTGCATGGCTCAACCTCAATGCGCCGGGGCTTGAGCGCATTTCCGTGGCCAGCAACGCGGAAGCCGCGCGCCAGGCCAGCCTCGATCCCACCGCAGCGGCGATTGCGGGCGATCAGGCGGGCGTGCGCTACGGTCTCCAGACGGTGGCGCCGCTCATCCAGGACGATGCCCATAACCGCACCCGCTTCGTCGTCCTTGGGCGCCACGGCGGCCGTCCCAGCGGCGCCGACAAAACCTCGCTCATCTTGTCCGTGGCCAACCGTGCGGGTGCAGTCTACGAAATGCTCGCGCCGCTGGCGCGCCACGGCGTTTCCATGACCCGCTTCGAATCGCGGCCGGCCAGAAATGGCGCCTGGGAGTATCACTTCTTCGTCGATGTCGAGGGCCACGCCACCGACGCACCCATCGCGGCGGCGCTGCGCGAACTGCAACAGACCTGCGCCTTCTTTCGCTGCCTGGGCTCCTACCCGAGGGACGTCTGATCATGATTGCCCCATCCACAGCGGGCGGCGCACCGGCCGCCGCCCCGGCCCTGCCGGGACTGCCCTATGTGCAGGCCATATCACCCTACCAGCCGGGCAAGCCCATCGAAGAGTTGGCGCGCGAGCTCGGTATACCGGTGGACACCATCGTCAAGCTCGCGTCCAACGAGAACCCGGCGGGCATACCGGCATCGGCGCGCGCTGCCATGCTGGCTGCAGTTGCCGATGTCAACCGTTATCCGGATGGCAGCGCCTATGCGCTCAAGGAAGTGCTGGCGCAGCGCCTGGCGGTGCCGGCCGACTGGATCACCATCGGTAACGGCAGCAACGACATCCTCGAAATGGCGGCAGCCGCGTTGCTGGCCCCCGGACGCAGCTGTGTCTACGCGCAGTATTCCTTTGGCGCCTACGCATTGGCAACCCAGTCGCGCGGTGCCCGCGCCATCGTGGTCGATGCCATCGACTATGGCCATGATCTGCCGGCGATGGCGCAGGCCATCGCTGCCGACACGCGACTCGTTTACGTGGCCAACCCCAACAATCCCACCGGTACCGTCCTCGGCGCGCGTGCGCTGGAAGCGTTTTTGGAAGCCGTACCGGCCGATGTCGTGGTCGTGCTCGATGAGGCCTACAACGAATACCTGCCGCCCGAGTTGCGCTACGACGCCATAGCCTGGGTGCGGCGCTTTCCCAACCTGCTGGTGTCGCGCACGTTTTCCAAGGCCTACGGGCTGGCCGGCCTGCGCGTGGGTTATGGTGTTGCCCAGGCCGAACTCGGCGGACTGCTCAACCGCGTGCGTCTGCCGTTCAATGTCACCTCCGTTGCGCAGGCCGCCGCCGCGGCGGCGCTGCAGGATGCGGCGTACGTGCAAAAAAGCTTCGAGGACAACCGTGCCGGCCTGCAGGCGCTGAGCGCTGCGCTCACCGAACTCGGCTTGCAGGTCATCCCCAGCTTTGCCAATTTCATCCTGTTCCGTGTGGGACCGGCGGCGCGGGTCTACCAGGAACTGCTGGCGCGCGGCGTGATCGTGCGTCCCGTGGCGGGCTATGGTCTGCCCGAATGGTTACGCGTTTCGGTGGGCCTTCCCCAGGAAAACGCACGCTTCCTCGCCGTCCTGCCCGCTGCCCTCGCGGCGGCGCGCGCCATTGCGGCTGCCGCCTGAGCGGCGCCCGATGAAGCTGACGCTGGTCGGTTGCGGTCTTCTGGGAGGCTCGCTGGCTGCCGCCTGGCGCCGCGCCGGCCGCGTTTCCACGGTCGTCGGCTACGACCGCGATCCGGCTCAAGCGGCGCAGGCGGTCGCGCGCGGCATTGCCGATGCGTCTGCGGCCACGCTGGGCGAGGCCGTGCACGGCGCCGGCGTGGTCGTGCTGGCGACGCCGGTTGGCGCTTTCCAGTCGCTCTGCGCTCAACTGGCTCCGCTGGTGGGGTCCGGGACCATCATCACCGACGTGGGCAGCACCAAGGCCGGCGTCATCCATGAGGCCCGCGCGGCGCTGGGCGGCGGCTTTGCCCGTTTTGTTCCGGCGCACCCCATTGCCGGCGGCGCGCTGCCGGGAATCGACAACGCCAGTGCCGACTTGTTTGCCGAGCGGTGGGTCATCATCACGCCCCAGGCGGATACCGATGCCGCAGCCTTGCAGTGGGTGGAAGACAGCTGGCGCGCCAGTGGCGCAACGGTCGAGCGCATGGAAGCCGCGGAACACGACCGCATCTTCGCTGCCGTCAGCCATTTGCCGCATCTCCTGGCTTTTGCGCTGGTCGACCTGATCGCGGCTCAGCCCGACGGCGCGCGCAAGCTGCAGTTTGCCGGCGCGGGTTTTCGCGACTTCACGCGTATTGCCGCCAGCGATGCGGTGATGTGGCGCGATATCGCCCTCGCCAACGCGCCTGCACTGGGGGCCGAACTTGCCGCCTTCCGTGGCCAGCTCGACCGCCTGCAGGCGGCCGTGGACGGCGCTGATGGGAGCGCGCTGCGGTACCTGTTCGAGCGCGCAAGCCGGGTGCGCCGCGAGCAGCGCTTCGGCGCCACCCTCCAGGACACCTACGATGACTGATACACAACGGCACGCTCCCGCTGAGTCCGTCGCCGCCGGTTCGGCCGCGGCTGATCCGGTCGCTGGCGCCACGGCGGAGCCCCAGCACAGCTGGCCGCCCGTGCTGACCGTTGCGCCCATCGTGGCAGCCCGCGGTGAAATGCGCCTTCCGGGCTCCAAGAGCATGTCCAACCGCGCGCTGCTCCTCGCGGCGCTGGCGCAGGGCACCACCACGCTCTCGGGCCTCCTCGACGCCGATGACACACGCGTGATGATCGCGGCGCTGCGGGCGCTGGGCGTGACCATCACGCGCGAAGCAGATGGCACCCGCATCACCGGGTGCGCGGGGCGTTTCCCCGTGGCGAGTGCGCAGCTGCACATGGGCAATGCCGGAACGGCCATGCGATCGCTGACCGCGGCACTGGCCTTTGCCGGTGGCCACTACCGCCTGGACGGCGTTGCGCGCATGCGCGAGCGGCCTATTGGCGACCTCGTTGAAGCGCTCAATGCCATGGGCGCGCGTATCTCCTACCAGGGCGCGCCCGGGTTTCCGCCCCTGCAGATAGAACCTGCGGTTCCCCCGCCCGAGGACAAAGCGGTTCCCGCGGTGCGCGTGCGCGGCAATGTGTCCAGCCAGTTTCTCAGCGGCCTGCTCATGGCGGCGCCGGCCCGGGCTCCGGTGCAAGGCATCGATGTGCTGGTCGAGGGTGAACTCATTTCGCAGCCCTACGTCGCCATGACCGTGGCCATGATGAAGACCTTCGGCGCCCGCGTCACGGTCGCCAATCAGCGTTATCACGTCGAACCGGGTGCCTACAGGTCCCCGGGGCACTACGCCATTGAGGGTGATGCCTCCGGGGCGTCCTATTTCCTGGCGCTGGGCGCAATCGCCGGCGGGCCCGTACGGGTGCGTGGCGTGGGCCGCGACAGCCTGCAGGGGGATCTGCACTTCAAGGACGTCATCGCGGCCATGGGCGCTCGCGTTGAGGTGGGCGACGACTGGGTCCAGGTGCAGGGGCCCGCGGGACCCCTGCGCGCCGTTGAGACCGACGCCACCGCGATTCCCGACGCGGCAATGACGGCGGCGGTGCTGGCCTTGTTCACCCAGGGCACCACGCGGATCAACGGCATCGGCTCCTGGCGTGTCAAGGAAACCGACCGCATCGCCGCCATGGGCACGGAGATCAGCAAGTTGGGGGCGGTCGTGCAAAGCGGCTCCGACTGGATCGCGGTTACCGCGCCGGCGCAGGCGCAGGAGGCGTGGATCGACACCTACGATGATCACCGCATGGCCATGTGCCTGTCGCTGGCGGCGGCGCGGGGCGTGCCGGTGCACATTCGCGATCCGCGCTGCGTGTCAAAGACCTTTCCCGACTTTTTTCGGGAGCTCGAGCGCCTGCGGAAACCCGGGCCGCGATGAGTATGCAAGCACATACTGACATCTCGACGCCGGCCGTTCTCGCCCCGGTCATCGCCATCGACGGACCCACCGCATCGGGCAAAGGCACGGTGGCCAACCGCGTGGCGCGCGCCTTGGGATATGCGTGCCTGGACAGTGGGGCCCTGTACCGGATCATTGGCCTGCTGGCGATAGAAGGCGGGGTCGACCAGAGCGGCGCCGATGGCCTCTGCGGCCTGGCGGCCGGCCTGGCTCCGGTCTTCGAGGACGGGCGGATCTGGATTGACGGACGCGAGATCACCGAGGACATCCGCCGCGAGGATGTGGGCGCGGCCGCCTCCCGGGTGGCCGCCGTGGCGCCGCTGCGGCTGGCACTGCTCGACCTGCAACGGCGCCAGCGGCGCCTGCCGGGCCTCGTGGCGGACGGCCGCGACATGGGCACGGTGGTCTTCCCCGACGCAGCCCTGAAGGTGTTCCTGGTGGCCGATGTCCAGGTGCGCGCGGAGCGGCGCTTTAAGCAGTTGATGGATAAGGGATATCCTGCTACGCTTCCTGTCCTTTTGCGGGGAATGCAGGAACGCGACCAGCGTGATCAATCGCGCGAGTTCGCGCCCCTGGTGCCGGCACCGGATGCAATGGTGCTCGACAGCAGTACGCTCACGGCCGACGCCGTGGTCGCGCAGGTGCTGCAGTGGTACAGCGGCCGCGCTTGACGGCGGTACTTGACGGCAGCGCTGGATACAGTTTTCGCGGAAGCAAGGCAGTTGCAGTAAAAAAGGCGCGTGGCGGAGGCATCTTCCCACGCATTTGATCAACGCCGCCCGGGTGCAAAACCTCGGCGAGAACCGAAAGACCGAAAGTCCCCATGCCATCTGTTGCCACCATGAGCAGTTCCGAAGTCATCCCCGAATCGTTTGCCGCGCTCTTTGAAGAGAGCCTGACGCGCCATGAGATGCGTGCCGGCGAAGTGATCACGGCGGAA
>CAIQGU010000426.1 GCA_903871435.1 uncultured Burkholderiales bacterium
CACACCCGGCATCCTGCTCCCGGCGCTAGTAGGCGAATCGTCCTTCTGCCTTTGGCTACTGACGAGGGGCGTAAACGTAACGAAATGGAATCTGCAGATCTCCTTGGAATCAAGGAGTCAGAAGGCGGGAAGTCTGTGACCGCTCTGGACCGAAGCGGCCTGAGGACGCGTGTTGATTGCCGCTTCGAAGTGACCCCCACGGGGTCAATTTTCGTTCGGCGCCAACAACGGCTCACTCCGATCGCTCACACGCGCATGGCTCAGGCGCAGCCACAGCAAGCGCGCCGGTTCCGTGGTGACCCCGTCGGCTCGAAGGAGAGGGCTATTGCGTCACGGCAGTCACCGTCTCTGATGGACCGGACACACCCAGGGCGTTGCGGGCTGTGACTCGGAAGTAGTAGGTCGTTAAGCCGGGAGTGCCTTTCTGCACCGTTTCTATCAGGCTCGTGCCTCTCACATTGCTTCTCGTACTCACACGCGTGGTAAATGCAGCATCCGATGCACGGGTAACGTCATAGAAGCTGGCGCCCGTAGCGGCAGCCCAGACCAGCGTGACGGAATCCGTACGGACGCTGGCAATCCCGACAGTCGCACTCAACCCGGTGGGCGCCGGCGGAATCGAGAACGCCACCGCCAGCGGATTGGAAGCCTCGGAGGGTCCCGTCGGGTTGTCGGCGCGTATCGTGTACGCGTAGCTGTTTCCGGCAACCACCGAGACATCGCTGTATGAATGCGTGTTTGGCCCAACGACCGAGGCAATGAGCACGGCGCTGGCGCCATTGGTCGAGCGCCAAATCCCGTAGCCGGTGACCGGCTGCGCCGTCGAATTGGGTGACTCCGCCCAAACCAGCCGGATACGCTGAGCCGAGGCGATCGACGCGCTCAAGAGAACGGGAGCCGTCTGCAAGGAGGATGCCGGGATCGGCGTCAAGGTGAACGTGATCGGCACATAGGTGGTCGTGCCATTTACGTAAAGCGTGTCATCCGAGTACGCATAGACGCTTCCGGCCGCGACCGCATTGGGCAGACTGCCGAGGATATTGATGGAGTTGCCCGGCGTCTGCAGACCCAGTCCCCCGAGATCTAACGACGTTCCAAGGGATACCGCACCGGCTCCCGTGTACACGATGTCGTCGTATTCCCAGTTGCCCGCGACAAACATCTGGAAATTGACGGGAGGTGTCAATGCGTAGGGGGGATTCAGATAATTGGTGGATGTGGGAAGCAGGGTCACCGGCTGCGAGTTGACCGTCCCGGAAATGAAGTTGACGAAGAAATTGCCGTTGTTACCTGCCGGCACTCCGCCCAGGACGCCACTGCCACTGTGGCCGGACCCTGAAATGCTGAAGCCAAAGAACTGCTGCTCCGTGTTCTGGACCCCCTCGGCGATAACCGGTGAGACCGACGCGGGATTGTTTGCGTCGCCAAAATAAACCGCGGTCAGATTATGTGTCACGCCAAGACCAAGAACCGCACTGAAACTGGCCTCCCCCGAAGACAGCGCCACGGGTGCGCCGAGGCTCTTCGAGCCGTCGCGAAACTGCACCACGCCGGTCGGAAATTGAGTGCCTGCGGGCCCGGTCACGGTTGCAAACAAGGTGAGCGGCTGCCCCGTCGCAACCGGATTGACGTCCGTGGTGATCGAAACCGAGGATGCAGCCAGCAATGCTGGTGCGGGAATAAAGCGCTCGACCGAAGCGAGGTAAGTGTTTGCCGCAAGCGTCGACTCGCCTCCCACGGCGAGCACTTCCCCGTCCGCCAGTAGCGCGAGGGCGTGACCATAACGCCCATCGTTGAGCGCTCCCAGGCTGAACCAGGTCTGCGAGACCGGATCATAGAGAACGCTCATCTGTACCGGCTGCGTGCCAATCGCCGCTCCGCCGAAATTCGAATACCCCCCAGAGAGCAATACGCGCCCATCAATGAGGGTTTGAGCACCGGCGTACCCGCCCATCGGTAGCATTTCCGGATCCACGCCGGGCGATGGCAAATTGTTGACGGTCGGCAGGTTCCAGGCATCGGCAACCGGGTCGTACAATGACCACCAGACCCCGAGGTCGTAGTTATTGGTACCGGCATTTCCAGTAACGAGCACGGTCCCATCCGGCAATGGGTTTACGGTGTAGCCACTGGTGCTCAACGACAATCCAAGCGCTGCTCGTGCCGACCATGCATTGGTCGACGGGTCGAATACCTGGATGGAGCCGATCGAAGCGGTCCCTGTCGGGCTCTGGCTCCCGAACGACACGACCAGCCCCGAGGGCAAAATGGCCGATGTCGATGCCACGACTGGTGCAAACCCTGTTGTCGCCGACCAGGCGTTCGTCATGGGACTGTACGTCTCGGCAAGGGTATCTTCGGTCACCAAAACCCGGCCGTCCGGTAGGCGGATCGCAGCCGGTGCCGGCCTGGCCAGGCTGGGGGCGGTTGCTGCCGACCAGGCATCGCTGGCAGGGTTATAGATTGCAGCCGTCTGCGGACAGATAGTGCCGCCAATCACGAGTACGCGACCGTCGGCAAGGAGGGTCGCCGAGTGCCCCGAGCGTTGGCACGTTGGCGCGGCAGCGGGAGCCCACGAATTCTGGGTCGGGCTATAAATTTCAGCGGTAGCCGCACTGGTAAGTCCGCCGCTTCCACCAACGACCAGGACACGACCA
>CAIQGU010000427.1 GCA_903871435.1 uncultured Burkholderiales bacterium
ACCCTGGCGGTGGTCGCCTACGCGGACTTCGCATCGGAGTTCGCCGTCGAACGTGTGCATATCATCCTAGAAGGTGCGCAGATCATCCTGTTGACGGTTGCGGCTGGCGTCATGGCCGGCACGCTGCACCTGCTGAGCACGCTGGGTGAAGCCACCACGCCCGATCTGCCGCGCCGCGCTGCCCTCATCTGAGCAGGGGCCGGGTGCAATAATCGGCACCCGGCAGGAATGCCGCAAAAGGCGGCATTTCGATGCAGCGGTTCGAGGAAATTAGTCCACATAAGCGTTGTGCGGTTTTTGCCGGTGGACTGCCAGCGGGGTTCGCGCTGGCACGAGACCCGAAGTAAGTGGCTGACTTCCTCATACCTGCGCTTTTTATCGGCGTCGGCCTGGCAATAGGTTGGCGGGGTGCGTGGCTGCGCCGCCGCCATGCCGCCGTGCCGACCCCACTGCGCGTTTGCGGACTCTTCGCCATCTGGGCGGGGATCTTCCTCGCGGCGCTGCTCATCATGTGCAAGCCCTGACACCGGTGCCACTGCGGCGCCATCGTAGAATCGGGGTCGTGCGAGCGATCCATCACCTTCACGTGCTGCTGCAATCCGCGGCCGGCGCCAACTCCCTGCAAACGCGGTAATTGCAACGATGACCACCCCCGTGACACCCGAGCAGGCCGTGCAGCAGCAGCTCGACGCCTACAACGCCCATGACATCGAGCGTTTCATCGCCGTCTACGACGAGAATGTCCGGATCTACCGGCCGCCGGCGGCCGAGCCCAGCATGGTGGGCCGCGCGGCCGTTCGCCATTTCCACGCTACGCAGCGCTTTACCCTGCCACGGCTCCATGCGGAACTGCTGCAGCGCATTGTTGCCGGCAACAAGGTGGTGGACCACGAACGGGTAACGGGACTGACCGAAAACGCTTTCGAGGTGGCGGTGGTCTACGAGGTGCAGCAGGGCAAGATCACCGCGGTCTGGTATTTCCCCGCCGCATAGGGTACTGACGGCAATGGCTGTACCGGCAGCACCGGCGCGCGGAACGCCGGCAGCCTAGGAAACCAGAACGACCAGGTGTTCCTCCAGCGCCTCGCCCGGCAGCTTGCGAAAGCCGCTCTTGGAGTAGCGATGCCAGCGCCCCACCACGTAGGCAATGCCCAGCGAGGCACGCGCCGAGGTATCGAGATCGGGTGGGAGTTCGGCCTGCGACACCGCGACGCGCAGCGACTGCTTGAGGGATGACTCGACCCGGTCGAACAACTGGTTCATGCGCTCCTGCAGTCGCTCATTTTCGTTGACGAGTGCATCGCCGATCAGCACGCGCGTCATGCCGCGGTTGGTCTGCGCAAAATCGAGCAGCATGCGGACGATTTGCACCGCCTGCTGGCGCCCCGACGCTTCCCTGCCCGAAATATCGTTGATCAAGGTGAAGATGGTGGTTTCGATGAATTCGATCAGGCCCTCGAACATCTGCGCCTTGCTGGCGAAATGCCGGTAGAGCGCCGCCTCCGACACCTCAAGGCGTGCCGCCAGCGCCGCCGTGGTGATTTTCTCCGCGCGCGGATCTTCCAGCATGGCCGCAAGGGTCTGCAGGATCTGCAGCTTGCGGGCGCCAGGCCGGCGACGGCCCTTGCCGGTATCTTCCCCGGCAGCGGGTTGAGGGCGGATTTCTGAATTCATGAGGTGGCCGAAAGTCAGGCAGACAATCTACCGGAAACATCCCGGACGTGGGGGATTACTTACGTTGCGCGCCGCACCAAGTCACGGTCTCGGCGCTCGCGCCGTCCGCACCGCGGCCGCCGGCAGCGTCACTGCGGCGCTGCGCAGAGACAGTGCACATGGGCCCCTTGCGTGCCGGGCTGATAGGCCAGCCAGGCAAGATCGTCTTTCACCGGAGCGGCCGCTTGGGCCAACATACTGCCGGGCGGCAAGGTCAGGTTTGCCACCGCGTTGCGCACAGAAGCGCCCGGCAGGGACGCCAGGACACGGTACCAGCCCTTGGGCTCCGCCTCAATGTAGCTGGTGCGGTAGCCGTCTTCCATTTTGGCCAGGGTTGCGGCAGCTTTTACGGCGGCGCGCAGGCCGCCGAGTTCGTCGATGAGTCCGCGCTCGCGGGCCTGGCGGCCGGTCCACACGCGTCCCTGGGCGATGTCGGCAACCTGCTCCTTGGTGATCTGGCGTGCCTGGGAAACCCGGTCCAGGAATTCGTTGTAGATGTAGCTGATGGTGCTCTGGATGACACTGGCCAGGCGGGTATCGATGGGCCGCCGCAGATCGGCAGCGCCGGCCAGCCAGGTCGTGGTGGTGCCGCCGGTATGCACGCCTACCTTGTCCAGCGACCGGTCCACCGTGGGCAAGATTCCGAAGACGCCGATGGAGCCCGTAATGGTTGCGGGGTCCGCGATCACACGATCGGCCGATGTGGTGACCCAGTAGCCGCCGGAGGCGGCGACGTCGCTCATCGAGACCACGACCGGCTTGCCGGCCTTGCGGGTGAGTTCCAGCTCGCGGCGGATGAG
>CAIQGU010000428.1 GCA_903871435.1 uncultured Burkholderiales bacterium
GACATGTTGCAGACATGAACAAGTACAGCCAGAAGGCCATGCGCCTGTGGGCGGGATACGGCGCACGCTACCTGCCGTTTGCCGATGCGGCGAGCGAAGACCTGCCGCTCTCGCGCCTGCTGCGGCTGTCACTGTTCCAGATTTCGGTCGGCATGGCACTCGTGCTGCTGATCGGCACACTCAACCGCGTGATGATCGTCGAGCTGGGCGTACCCGCCTCGCTCGTGGGCATCATGATTTCCCTGCCGCTGCTGTTCGCGCCGTTCCGGGCGGTGATTGGCTTCCGGTCCGATACCCACCGCTGCCAGCTCGGCTGGAAGCGCGTGCCCTTCATCTGGAGGGGCACCATGGTCCAGTTCGGCGGTCTGGCCATCATGCCTTTTGCGCTACTCGTGCTCTCGGGCGGCGGCAATGCCAGCCAGGCGCCGGTCTGGGTGGGCTGGTTGGGCGCGGGTCTTGCGTTCCTGCTGGTGGGCGCCGGCCTGCACACCACGCAGACCATAGGACTTGCGCTGGCGACCGACCTTGCGCCGGTGGAGTCCCAACCCAAGGTGGTGGGACTCATGTACACCATGCTGCTGCTGGGCATGATCGCCAGCGCGTTGGCCTTCGGCGCGGCCCTCGCCGACTTCACCCCCTTTCGCCTTGTGCGGGTCATCCAGGCATCGGCGGTGATCACCATCGCGCTCAATATGGTGGCCCTGTGGAAACAGGAGGCACGGCGGCCGCTGCGCGGCGCGGTAGCGCCCCCGCCCGACACCAGTTTCCGCGATTCGTGGACCCGCTTTTGCCAGGGCGATAACGCGGTGCGCCGCCTGCTGGCCGTGGGCGTGGGCACCATGGCATTCAGCATGGAAGACGTGCTGCTCGAACCCTATGGGGGCCAGATCCTCCATCTCACGGTGGGTACCACTACCAAGCTCACGGCGACCCTGGCCATCGGCGGGCTGCTGGGGTTTGGCCTGGCCTCGCGCGTGCTCAGCCGTGGCTACGATCCGGCGCGCATGGCCAGTAATGGCGCCATGGTGGGCGTTCCGGCCTTCCTCCTGGTGATGATCGCGGCGCCGATGGAATCGGCCCTGCTGTTCGCGATGGGAACGGCGCTCATCGGCTTTGGCGGCGGCTTGTTCGGCCACGGCACGCTCACGGCCACCATGAACCACGCGCCCGACAGCCAGCGCGGCCTCGCCCTGGGCGCCTGGGGCGCGGTCCAGGCTTCGGCGGCGGGGCTGGCCGTTGCACTGGGCGGTGTGATCCGCGACATTGTCGCGGCGGCGGCCGTCAACCATCCCGTGCTGCCCTCCATTGGTCCCGAGGCGACGGGCTATACGGCGGTCTATGCCCTCGAGGTTGCCCTGCTGCTGGTTACCATCGTGGCCATGATGCGGCTTTTGCGGCCGTATTCAAGCGCGTCGGAGAGCCTGGGTTCTTTTCCCATGGCGACGGCGCTAACGCCAGCGACCGCGTCCGCGCACGACACCCTGGCGGTCCAGGAATAGGCGGCCGCTGCCGCCCGCCGCCATGGCCCTGCTTCAAATCCTCGCGTATCCCGACGCGCGCCTGCGCACGCGGGCCCAGCCGGTACGCCAATTCGATGCAGACCTTGCGCGGCTGATCGACGACATGTTCGAGACCATGTACGCCGCGCGCGGCATCGGTCTTGCGGCGACCCAGGTCAATGTGCATCTGCAGGTCGTCGCCATCGATATATCCGGCAAGGGCGAAGCACCGGAAGTCTTCATCAATCCGCAGATCGTCGCGCGCCGGCGCCTGGGCAAGGTCGAAGAGAGTTGCCTGTCGGTGCCGGGTGTATCCGACTTCGTCAAGCGCCACACCGTCGTCCGCGTCCACGCGCTCGACCGCGCGGGCGCTCCCGTTGACCGCGAGGTCGACGGCATGCTGGCGGTCTGCCTGGGTCACGAGATCGACCACCTGCGGGGCCGGCTTTTCGTGGACCACCTCGGGCTCGTGAAGCGCCTCTGGGTCCGGCTGCGGGCTGCGCGCATCGGGTCCGCCCGACGCGCATCGGCGCCGGCCGCCGCGTCGCCGGACGCCACCGGAATTATCAGCCGTGCTTAGTGTTTCATTCGAGGTTCAGGTACGATCCTTCCGCAAGCGGCAGCACAGCCAGAGCGGCGGTCCAAAGCTCAATCCTAAAAAGCCAGCAGAGGTCATTCGATGATTTATGCACTTGTTCGTCTGTACGCCACCCACGACGTTGCTGCCAAGGCGTATGCCTTGCTCGAAGAATATGGCCTCAGCAAAGAGGAGAATTACATCAACCTCGTGACGCCCACCAGCGCCTCGTCGGTCGACGGGCTTGCCGCGGCTATCCGCGATGGCGGTCGCGTGCTGGCGTCCGACGCCAAGGTCGTTGCCCAGAGCGTGGCGGGCGGGCAGTACCTCGTCAGCCTGCACCCGCCGTTCGGTTCGGGCCGCATCTACGAAGATCTGCTTGACGACCTGGGCCCCGTCGGCAACGGTGTCGTCGAGGAACGCGAGTACCTGGTCTGGGACGAGGCCGCGCCGTTTTCCAGCGCGTTCGGCTTTCCGGTGATCTCCAAGGCCAGTCCCTACCAGTTCATGGGACTGCCCGCCATTGCCAAATCCGGTGCCACCACGTCGTCGTGGCTGGGTCTGGGTGAGCTCGCGGACTCGAATTTCTCCGTATTTGGCACGCCGCGCATCTCCAGCAATCCTGGGCCGTTCTCCGGTCTGTTCAAGCTGCCGCTGCTCAAGTAGGCGGCCTGGGGCTGGCACTCGGCTGCGTACGCCTGCGCACGGTGCATCCGCGACCATAGGCGCACTATTCCTACCCCTAAGCGGGTCAGGAGTCTGCACACGTGGAAGCAAATCAGGAAGAGTCCGTCAACGGCAAGTTCCAGTACCTCATCTTCAGCCCCAAGGGATCGGTAGAGGGTGTACTGCTCAATGTCGATCGCAAGCCGGCGCAGATCGTCTTTGCGCGCCAGGACGCCGCGGCGCCCCGTGGTTTCACGGGTCTGAAGAAGGGCCAGAGAGTCGTGGTGCAGGCCAAGCGGCATGGTCCATCGCCCAAGGGCGAGAGCGATCACGCGGTCTTTGGATTTATCAGCCTGACATCGATCGATGGCCGCAAGCCCGCCAAGCGCGCGGCGGAGACGCCCGCCGGATTTACCGGCGTTGTAAAGCGGATCAACTACGCACGGCACGGCGAGCCCAACGGCGTGGTGCTCGATACCGGAATATTCGTGCACACCAAGCCCGAAGGCTTTGCGGCGCTCAAGTTGAAGGTGGGTGACAAGATCCGCGCCGACGGCGCAGCACGCGCCTTGCAGACGGGTGGCGGTCAGGTTGTCGAGGCTACTTTGGTCAACGGCAAGCGCATCCGCACTTAGGCCGCACGGTCGTTACCGGCCAAGACCGGCGTGGATGCCTGCAGTGCGGAGCCGTACCTCAGAACAACAGGGCGCGCGTAAGCGAATGGACTTCTTCCTGAGCCGACTGCAGGATGTCGGTGAGATGCTCATCGCCAACGGTGATGTCGATGGAAGCGATTTCCCGGCCGTTGGCCAAGCGCACCACGGGCGAGGCAACGGGTGCCAGTTCCTTGGCCAGGGCCACCGTATCGGCCAGCGTTTCCGGTGGACTGCTCACGTAGCCTTGCCAGATGGTTTCCAGGGCTTCGAGAACGGTCGATGGCAGCCCCAGTGACCGGGCGACTTTACGGTGGACGGCTATTTCGAGCGCTTCTTCGCCTTCGGCCCGCTCGGCGTCGAGCAGTGCGGGAAACTCGGCGCTGCGCGACAACAGATAGAAGTTGCCGGCGTCATGGATCAGGCCGGTAAAGAGTGCGGTCTCGGCGTCCACGTGCGTTACCTTGCGCGCCAGCAGTCGTGCCAGCGCGGCGACGTGGGCCGTGTGTTCCCAGAGATGCACCAGGAGCGCCCGGCTGCGATCGTCCTTGGGCGCCCCGGCCAGCTGGCGCACGATTAGCGCGTTGACCAGGGTCTGGACGGAACGCAGGCCGACGCGTGCAACGGCGGTTGCCACGTCCGTGATTTCGTCGCCGGATCGCCGATAGGCAACCGAATTGGCAAGCGCCACCACGCGCGCGGCGAGCAGAGGCTCGATCTTGACCAGATCCGTGGTGGCGGCAAGGTGGCCGTCCGGGTCGTCCAGCAGCCGGCGGATCTTGAGCGAGATCCCCACGCTCGCAGGGAATATGACCTCGCCCTGCTGCAGGTCGCCAACGATTTTTTCGAGTGCTTGATATCGGTTCATATCAGGCAAGCGTAGCGCCATCGGGCCAGGGCCTATCCGGCGATAAGGCGGGGAAAGCAGACCGCCACGTCAGCGTTCCGAACGCCGGCAGCGGCGTCACCAGCGTACTTCGAAGCGGCAGTGCACGTGGCCGGCTGCCGCGCACGCGGTCTCGCACACGGCCGCTCGCCGGTGCACCAGGGTGCGAAACAGGTGCTCGAAGCAGGCCGTGTAGAAGTCGCAGCAGGGCGCATCGGTGCGCGCCCCTCGGCACATGGGGCAACCGGCCAGCGTGAACGACACGGGCCGCCCGCTCTGCGCGCTGAAGTCGGCCGTGCCGGCGAAGGTCCACGCATGACGCCGTATTGCCGTGACCAGCACCCGTGCCGCCAACGGCGCGGGCAGTATGCGTAGCAGCTTTTGTACCGGCCGGGGTATGCGCCGGGCCAGAAGATAAGCGCCCGTGCGAACGCCGGCGTCGCGGTTGACCCGTCGCACGTGTTCAGGTGCAAGGCGCGCCCGCAGAACATCGTGCAGGGCCATCACTTCCTGCTCCTCCACCATGTGCTGCGGTGGATCGCGCAAGTAGCCCTCCAGGCGCGCGCCTGCAAAGATTTCGCGGCGTGTTTCGGCCCCGACTTCTTCGAGCAGGGCCTCAGCTACCCGCGTGATGGCGTTGGGTCCGATGCGACCGCGGGCATGCGCTGCCGGGACGGCAAGGCCGACCGTGGCGCGATGAGGGGAGTGCGCCGGCGGCGGCGCGGCGGGGGTCGCTGTTGCGGTTGCCAACATGGCCCGGCTCAGGGATGGTTGGCGGAAACGGCAACCTCGCCCGCATCCTCCCGGGCCAGGAGCGCGCGGGCGTCGTCATCGTCGAAGTGCTCATGGCCGCCGCTGCACGCGATGGCATTGGCGCCGCGCA
>CAIQGU010000429.1 GCA_903871435.1 uncultured Burkholderiales bacterium
CCGCCACCATGAGGATCTTTGAAAAACGGTAGAGCTTGCCCGCCATGAGCAGCAGGCGGTCGCGCTCTGCGCCCGGCGCGGGAACCATGGCCAGGTTGACGAAGATGCGGGGCAGGTAGAAGAGACCTGCAAACCAGCCGGTGACGAAAAAGATGTGCAGCGACTTGATCCAGAGCACGGTCAGTCTCCCCGCACTTCGCCGTTGCCAAATACCACGTACTTGAGCGAGGTGAGGCCTTCGAGGCCTACCGGCCCGCGGGCGTGCAGCTTGTCGTTGCTGATGCCGATTTCGGCTCCCAGGCCGTACTCGAAGCCGTCGGCAAACCGCGTCGAGGCGTTGACCATGACCGATGCCGAATCGACCTCGCGCACAAAGCGCATGGCGCGGCCATGGTGGCTGGTGACGATGGCGTCCGTGTGCTGGCTGCCGTGCGTGTTGATATGGGCAATGGCGCCGTCCAGGTCTTGAACCACGCGGATGGCCAGTATGGGGGCCAGGTATTCCGTGTCCCAGTCGGCATCCGTGGCGGGCGTGAGCCCGGGGATGCCGGCTCCGGCCAGAATGGCGAGCGATTCCGCGCAGCAGCGCAGTTCCACGCCCTTGCCGGCGTAGATGCGTCCGATGGCGGGCAGGAAGGCGCCGGCGACGGACCGGGCCACCAGCAGCGTTTCCATGGTGTTGCAGGTGCCGTAGCGCTGGGTCTTGGCGTTATCTGCGATGCGCAAGGCCATGGCGGTGTCGGCATCGTCGTCCACGTAGACGTGGCAGATGCCATCCAGGTGCTTGATCATGGGCACGCGGCTCTCGCGCATCAGGCGCTCGATCAGGCTGCGGCCGCCGCGCGGCACGATGACATCGATGTAGTCGGGCAGGGTGATCATGTGGCCCACGGCCGCACGATCCGTGGTGTCGATCAGCTGCACCGCCTCGCGCGGCAATCCGGCGGCGCCCAGCGCGTCCGCGATGATGCGGGCCAGCAACTGGTTGGATGCAATGGCCTCCGAGCCGCCGCGCAAGACGGTGGCGTTGCCGCTCTTGAGGCACAGTGCCGCAGCGTCTACCGTTACATTGGGCCGGCTTTCGTAAATGATGCCAATCACGCCCAGGGGCACGCGCATGCGCCCCACCTGTATGCCCGAGGGCATGGGGCGGACATCGCTGATTTCACCGATGGGATCGGTAAGGCGGGCGATTTGATTGACGCCAGCGGCCATGGCTTCGACCGATTTGACCGACAGTGCCAGGCGGTCGAGGGCAGCGCTGTCCAGCCCCGCGGCGCGCGCGCGCGCCACGTCGGTGGCATTGGCCGCCAGGATCTCGTCGCAGCGCTGGCGCAAGCCGCGGGCCAGTTCGGCCAGCGCGTGGTTCTTGCTCTTTGAGCTGGCCCTGCCCATCGGCACCGAAGCTGCCCGTGCGGCTACACAGACCCGGCGCACGTAGGCGCCGACATCCGCGTGGACCGCGCCGGCAAGGTCGGGTGCAACTGCGCTGGTGGTGGAAGGAGCGTTCATGCGGACAGCTTTCCGGTAAGGCGGCTCGAGGCCGGTGGGGCCAGGGTGCGGCCGCCCGGCCCGGGAGACCCGCTGCGTGGCGATACCGACGCCGGGCCACGGGCGGACCCGGCCGACAGGCCAAGGGCCACTTCTGTCAATTCTAACCAGGGGTCGTCGTCGCGGGTTGTCACCGTGAGCCCCTTGGCGATACGGTCAAGATCCGCGCAGCGCGCGAGCAGTGCGGCCAGCTGGTTCTGGCTGAGCCGCGGCAACAGGCGCTCGACCATGGCCAGGGGCGCCCCCAGGCGCATCCCGCGCACGGCGCCCGAAAATGGCCTGCCCTCGGCAACGGCCTGGTGCAGGCGCAGCAGATTGCGCAATTCCTCGGACACCATCCACAGCAGCAGGGGCAGCGGTTCGCCCTCGGCGCGCAACCCGGCCACAGTGCGCACGATGCGGGCCCGATCCCCGGCGATCATGGCGCCGGGCAGGGATACACCCTCGAAGCGGGCCACATCGAAGATGGCGGCACGGATCTGTTCGATATCGAGCTCGCCATCGCCGTACAGCAGGTGCAGTTTGGAGATTTCCTGGTGAGCGGCCAGCAGGTTGCCTTCCACCTGGTCGGCGAGAAATTCCAGCGCCGGCCGCTGGACCGATTGCTTCTGGCGCGCGAGCCGTCCCGCCAGCCAGTCGGGCAGGCGGTCGCGGGTGACCGGCGTCACGTCGACCCAGGTTGCAGCCGATTCCAGCGTCCCCACCCATGCCGTCTTGCGGGTCGCCCAGTCCAGCGCCGGCAGGCTGATGATCGTGAGCGTGTCCGCGTCCTTGCGCTGGGCGTGGGCCTGCAGCGCCAGGGCGCCATTCTTGCCCGGTTTCCCCGAAGGCAGCCGAACTTCGATGAGTTGACGGCTGGCGAAAAGGGACAGGCCGGTTGCCGCCTGTTCCAGTGCCGACCAGTCCATGCGGGCATCGGCGTGCAGCACCTGGCGCTCGGTGTAGCCCTGCGCCCGGGCCGCCACGCGGATGGCATCCTGGGCCTCCAGGCTGATCAGGGCTTCATCGCCGCTGACCACATAGCAGTGCGACAGCCGCCCGCGGCCCAGGTGCGCCGCGAGTTGTTCAGTCGGCAGACGCATAGGGCTTGGCCGCG
>CAIQGU010000430.1 GCA_903871435.1 uncultured Burkholderiales bacterium
CCTGTGCATCTGCATCGTCTTCGTGCCGATGTTCTTCCTTACCGGCGTGGCCCACTACCTGTTCGTACCGCTGGCCGAAGCGGTGGTCTTCGCCATGCTGGCCTCGTATGTGCTGTCACGCACGCTCGTACCTACCCTGGTGATGATGCTCATGGACCGCGCCCACGCGCCGGACCCTGCCGCCGCACCCAGCCTGCTGCAAAGGGTCTACCGGCGCTTTGATGCCTCCTTCGAGCGCATGCGCGGCGGTTACGTACTCATCCTGAGCCAGCTGCTGACGCGCCGCGCCCGCTTTGCCGGGGCGTTCCTGGCCTTCTGCGGCGTTTCGCTGCTGTTGTATCCGTTCCTGGGGCGCGACTTCTTTCCCCGGGTGGATGCCGGCCTCATCCGCCTGCACGTGCGCGCGCCCACGGGCACGCGGATCGAGGAGACCGCACGCCTGGCCGATCGCGTGGACGGGGCCATCCGCGAAATCATCCCGGCCGGCGAACTGGCCACCATCCTGGACAATATCGGCCTGCCCTACAGCGGCATCAACCTGTCCTACAGCAACGGCGGCACCATCGGCACGCTCGACAGCGAGATCCAGGTTGCGCTCAAGCCCGATCACGGCCCGACCAACGATTACGTCGAACGCCTGCGTGCCGAGCTGCCGCAGCGCTTTCCTGGGGTGGAGTTCTTCTTCCAGCCGGCCGACATCGTCACGCAGATCCTCAACTTCGGGCTACCGGCAGCCATCGACGTGCAGCTCTCCGGCAATGCCATGACCACCAATTTTGCCATCGCCAGCAAGCTGCTGGCCGATGTGCGCAAGGTTCCCGGCGCGGTCGATGCCCATATCCAGCAGCGGCTCGACGAGCCCGGCGTGAGCCTGCAGATCGATCGCACCAAGGTGCAGCAACTGGGCTTGAGCGCTTCGGACGTCGCCAACAACGTCCTGCTTTCACTGTCGGGCAGCTCGCAAACCCAGCCGGCCTTCTGGCTCAACCCGGCCAACGGCATTGTCTACAACATTGCCGTGCAAAGTCCGCAGTACCGCGTTGATTCGGTCGACGCCCTGCTGCGCACGCCGGTCAATGCCGCGGGGCGCAACGCGCCGGCGCAGCTGCTGAGCAACCTCGTCAAGGTCGAGCCCGAACGCCAGCTGGCCGTAGTGTCGCACTACGACATAACGCCCGTCATCGACCTGTATGTCAGCGTCGATGGCCGCGACCTGGGCAGCGTGGCCGCCGAGATCCAGCGCCTGGTGGACGCCCGCCGCGGGGAGTTGCCGCGCGGTTCGCAGATCACCATCCGTGGGCAGGTGCGCACCATGCAGACCTCGTTCGTGGGTCTGGGCATTGGCCTGGTGATGGCCATCGTGTTGGTCTACCTGCTCATCGTCGTCAACTTCCAGTCCTGGGTCGATCCCTTCATCATCATCACGGCCCTGCCGGCGGCGCTCGCCGGCATCGCCTGGATGCTGCTGA
Organism: uncultured Burkholderiales bacterium; assembly: GCA_903871435.1. Taxonomy (GTDB): domain Bacteria; phylum Pseudomonadota; class Gammaproteobacteria; order Burkholderiales; family Burkholderiaceae_F; genus GJ-E10. The sequence goes on from CAIQGU010000430.1 coordinate 1,470, forward strand.
TTACGGGAACCACGCTGAGCGTGCCGGCGCTCACGGGCGCCATCATGACCATGGGTGTGGCCACGGCCAATAGCATCCTGATGGTGGCCTTCGCGCGGCAACGGCTGCAGGAAGGCCGCCCGCCCCTGTCGGCGGCGCTGGAGGCCGGCGCCACGCGCCTGCGCCCGGTGCTCATGACGGCGCTGGCCATGGTGGTCGGCATGATCCCCATGGCGCTGGGACTGGGCGAAGGCGCCGAGCAGAACGCGCCGCTGGGCCGCGCCACCATCGGTGGCCTGCTGTTTGCCACGGTCTCCACCCTGTTTTTTGTTCCCGTCGTTTTTGCCGCCGTCCATCAGCGCCTGGCCCGCAAAGCTGCACGCCGCACAGGGCGGGCTTTGCCGCCGGCCGGCTTGCAAGGAAACACCGCCC
>CAIQGU010000431.1 GCA_903871435.1 uncultured Burkholderiales bacterium
AGCCAGGTATCAAGCCCGGTATGACCCCCGGTATGACGCCGGGCACGGTGCCGGGTATGGTGCCTGCCGGCGCGCGAGGCTGCGCCCCCAGCGCCAGGGTTGTCGCGAAATCCGGTGATGTGCTGCTGCCCTGCGCCGCGAGAGCCGCGGATGACAACGGTGTTGCGGATTGTGTTGCCGTCATTGCGGCAGCCGTCGCGGCACTGGCGTTTGGCCGCGCCGCCGGTCCCGCCACACGATCGACGGCAGCGTCCGAGGGAGGGTTCGCCGCAACACGGGCAGCAACACTTTCGGTTACCCCGCCGCGCGCCTCCGTATCCAGCGACTTTGCGGCATCGGCGCGTGATGTCATCGCGTTCACGGCCGTTTCCATGGCTGCGGCACGCTGGTATGCACTGGCACTGCCGGATTTCTCGGCGACCGCGGCGGCGCCGTCACGGCGCGCCACTCCGGCATTTTGGGCAGTCACTTGCGGGCTCGACAATGCGGCGGCGCCAGCAATCCCGGCAACGACCGCTGCGGCGAGGTTGGCCGACGGGTCGTCGGCCCCGGCTCCCGCTGCAATGGATACCGGCTTGTTGGAGCCCGGCAAGGGCTTGGCCCCGGTGGGAGTGGCGTTCGTGCCGGTACCGGCAAGCGTTGTGGTGGCTATTGCGGCGTCCCGTGGTGCTGCGACAGTCTTCGCCGCGGCCTTGCTGGAAGCGCCTGCCGCAGGCGTCGTTGATCGAACAGCAGCGGCTATCCCGGCAGCCGGCTGGGTCTTCGCGGCGACCTTTGCGGTTTCCGCCGGTCCCACCGTATTGCCGGCGGCATGCGCCGCATTCACCGCGGGCGTATTGGCCCGGCTGTTCGGACGTTCGGGCGCCGCAAGCTGCGGCGCTGCAGCGGCGGATTTTGCCGCTGCCGCTGGTTGGTCCGCCCGGCTGTTCGCGTTGCTGCTCGCGTTGCTGTTCGCGCTGCCATTCGCGCTGCCATTCGTGTTGCCGTCCGCCTGGCTGACGGCATGGTTCATGGCTGCAGCGAAGCTGCCCGGTTTGGCTGCCACGTCAGCGTTGTTGCCATTGGTGGACGCAGCCGCAGCGGGTGCGTCCTGCAATCCACTGCTGCGGGCTGCGTTGGCGCCCGTGCCGCCGGACGTAACGGGTGCTGCAGCATCCTGGGCGCGCGGCCGGCCCTGTGCCCCGGGTCGCGGCTCGATCCTGATGATCATGTTTCCCTCCCTGGGATGGTCTCGAGCTGATGGCTCGCGGACTGGTCGGCGGCGCGCTGTGCGAATTCGTCGGTATTTTTCTGGTCGCGGCGCGCCGCGACCTGCTGTTCCTGGCGGATGCGCCGCTGGTCAAGCGCCTCCAGGCTCTTTTGCCGTTGCAGGCACACCGCTACCTGCGCCGCCGCCGCGGCGGCGGCATTGGCGCGCGCCTCGACTTCCGCAGCCTGGGTATCGATCGCCACCTGCAAACGCGCCATGAAGGCCACCTGATTGCGGTCGGCGCTGGGGTCGCGGCTGTCGCCGGGCTTTGCCCGTGCCCGCTCGTCGTATTCGCCTGCGTACTGACGCAGCATCGTCAGGTGGACGCGCGCCTGATCCTCGGCGCGGCGTGCGTTGCCGTGCCGGGCCTGCGCGAGTTCCGATGCGGCCCGGGCGCGGTCGATCAGCAGCCGCAAAGTGGCCGGACTCATGCGCCCCCTCGTCGCAGGAGCGTGCTATCGACCGCGGCAAACCGCCGCAGGCGGGTCCTGGCGTACATCATGCGGGGGGCAGTGCGATCGACCGCACGAGCGTGTCCAGATCCTGCTGGGTCTGGGCGAGGGTGGCGCATTCCGTCATTCCCTGCTGCAGGAAGCGCTCCATGCGCGGATGCGCACCGATGGCAGCATCGAGCGCCGGATCCGCGCCGGGCACATAGGCGCCAACGGCCAGCAGGTCGCGATTGCGCTGATAGCGCGAATACAGTGCCTTGAAGCGCCGCGCCGACTCCATTTGCTGGGATCCGGCCACCGCCGGCATGACGCGGGAAATGGACGCTTCCACATCGATCGCCGGGAAGTGCCCTGACTCTGCGAGCGACCGCGACAGCACCACGTGGCCGTCGAGGATAGCGCGCGCTGCGTCGCCGATGGGGTCCTGCGGATCGTCACCTTCGGTGAGTACGGTGTAGAAACCGGTGATGGAGCCTCCGCCTGCCGCTGCGTTGCCCGCCCGTTCCACGAGTTGCGGCAGCTTGGCGAAGACCGAGGGTGGATATCCCTTGGTGGCGGGCGGTTCGCCGATCGCCAGCGCGATCTCCCGTGCGGCCATGGCATAACGCGTCAGCGAGTCCATCAGCAACAGCACATCGAGACCCTGGTCGCGAAAGTGCTCGGCGATGGCGGTGGCATAGGTTGCGCCCTGCATCCGCACCAGCGGTGTCGTGTCCGCCGGCGCGGCCACCACGACGGCCCTTTGCAGGCCCTCCGCGCCGAGTATGTCCTCTATGAATTCTTTGACTTCGCGGCCGCGCTCGCCGATCAATCCGACGACGATGACGTCGGCCGCCGTGTAGCGAGCCATCATGCCCATGAGCACGCTCTTGCCCACGCCGGACCCGGCGAACAGCCCGATACGCTGGCCGCGGCCCACGGTGAGCAGCCCGTTGATGGCACGCACCCCGACATCGAGCGGGCTGCGCACCGGCGCGCGATCCATCGAATTGATGGGCCGGCGCACCAGCGGGCGCATTTCACAGGCGCCACCGTCAACTGCCACGATGGGCCCGCCGCGATCAAGCGGCACGCCGCTGGGATCGACGACGCGGCCCAATAGCGCCTGCCCCATGGGTACCTGCCGCGTCCGGTCCTCCGCGCGGCGCAGCGGGTGGTTGCGCTTGCCAAGCCGCGGACGCACGGCTGCCGGATCGATAGGCACGGCGGCCGCTCCAGGCCGTATGCCCTGGGGTTCGCTGACCGGCATGAGGAACAGCCGTTCGCCGGCAAAGCCCACGACCTCGGCATCCATCTGCGCCGTATCGGCCTGCACGATGGCCACGCGGGCGCCCACCGGCAGCTTGAGTCCGACGACTTCCATGACCAGACCTGCGGAACGCGTCAGGCGTCCGCGGATTTCACTGGGGTCGGCAAAGCCGACGATAGACCGGCATTCCTGGAGGAAACCGGAAAAAGCGGCGCCACCACCGGCGCCGGGATCGGCCATCACGATGCGCTATCCGGCGCTGCCGCAGCTGCGGCAACGGTGATTTCCGGTGCTGGCGTATTGCACCCGAGCGACTGTATGACCCGCTGCCAGCGGGTCGCGAGAGTGGCGTCGATTTCACCGTGCGCCGATTCCACGCGGCAACCGCCGGGCACGATGGACGGATCCTCGACACAGCGGCAACCATGCAGACGGCCGTCCGCCTGCAAGGCCTCGCGCACCAGCGCGAAATCAGCCGGGGCCAGGCGCACGGTGGGGTGGGCGTGGCTCTCGATGATCACGGCCAAGGCCTCGCGCACGACGGGCAGTATGACGTCGCGCTGGGTCTGCACTTCGCGGCGCAGTACCTGGGCTGCCACATCGAGCGCCAGGTCGAGCAAGGCGTCCGCCGTCTGGCCCGAAAGTTCGTCGAAGCCGCTGCGCAGTTGCGCCAGCAGGCTCTGCACGCGCTGCGCTTCGACGGCGCGGGCCTGCTGGGCGGTGCGCATGGCCTCGGCATATCCCTGCGCCTGGCCGGCTTCGTATCCGCTCTGCTCACGGTTGCCGTCGGTACCGCGCGCCGAGAGCGCAGTCGCGCCCGGTGCACGCGTGCCGCCGGGCAGCGGCCGCAACTCCCACTGGGAGGCGCCTGCCAGCTTGTCCTTGGATATCGTTCTGGAGAACCGTTCGGGTGCGCCCATCGTGTTTCCTGTTGCCCTGCATTGCCGCGGCGCCGCTGCACCGCTCAGACTAATTCGTCGTCGCCGCCGCTGCTGCCGATCTGGATCTGGCCTTCGTCGGCGAGGCGGCGCACGATCTTGAGGATCTCGCGCTGTTCCGCCTCGACCTCGGAGAGGCGTACCGGACCCTTGGACTCCAGATCCTCGCGCATGGTCTCGGCGGCCCGCGTCGACATGTTCTTGAATATGCGCTCGCGCAGCGCCTGATCGGCGCCCTTGAGGGCCACGATCAGCGATTCGGACTGCACCTCGCGCAGCATCGTCTGTATGCCCTTGTCGTCGAGGTCATTGACGTTATCGAAGGTGAACATCTGGTCCAGCACGCGCTGGGCCAGGTCGCTGTCGTGTTCGCGGATGGCCTCGATCGCCACCGTCTCGACCGAACTGCCCAGGAAGTTGAGAATTTCCGCGGCCGTCTTTGCGCCACCCAGCGACGCCTTCTTGACCTTGTCGCCGCCGGCCAGCACCCGCGACAGCACCTGGTTGAGTTCGTCGAGCGCCTGCGGCTGTATGCCGTCCAGCGTGGCGATCCGCAGCAGGATGTCGTTGCGCGAGCGTTCCGTGAGTTGCTTGAGAACCTCAGAAGCCTGATCGCGCTCCAGGTGCACGAGGATGGAAGCGACGATCTGCGGGTGCTCGTTGCGCAGCAGTTCGGCGACCGATCCGGGATCCATCCATTTCATTGCCTCGATGCCCGAGACGTCGTTGCCCTGGAGGATGCGATCTATCAGCAGATTGGCCTTGTCCTCCCCCAGCGCCTTGCGCAATACCTGGCTTACATACTCGTCAGTGTCCTTTACGAGCGAGATGTTGTCCTCGCGCGCGTCGTGGAAGCTCTTGATGATGCCTTCTATGCGCTCGCGCGAGACCGTGTTCAGCTTGGCCATGCACTCGCCGACCTTCTGCACTTCCTTGGGCGTGAGGTACTTGAAAACCTCGGATGCGCCGTCCTCCCCAACCGTCATCAGGAGGATTGCAGCGCGCTCGATGCCGGAATCTTCGGTAGCCATCGTGGTGCTCAACCCTTGGCGTCGCCGACCCAGGCCTTGACCACGTTGGCGACAGCGGCCGGATCGGATTTGGCGATCTGGCGCATGCCCTCCATGGAGAGCTGTGCGCTATTGGCCGGGGGCTGCGGCAGCGCAGCCGGCGCGGCCTCGGCCGGTGCTTCGAGGATAGTGGGCGCCGTGCCGATCGACTTGAGCGCCGGGCGCAGCACGCCGAACACGACGATGGCCGTCAGCAAGAGGAACAGTACAGCCTTGCCGCCCTCCTTGGCCATGCCCATCACCTCGGGCCGCTGCATGAAGGGCACCGGTTCCAGGGTCGCCTGTTCCGGCTGCGTGAAGGCCGCATTGACCACATTGAGCGAGTCCCCGCGCTGCTCGTTGTAGCCCATGGCCTGCCGCACCAGCGCCTGCAGGTTCTCGACTTCCTTGGCATCCCACGGCGTTCCGGCGCCCTGGCCACCTTCCGCGGGCTTGTTGTTCACGACCACGGCGGCCGTCAGGCGCCGGATCTGGCCGCTGGCGGTGCGCGTGCGCTTGATGTTCTTGTCGATTTCGTAATTGGTAACGCTTTCCTTGTGCGAATTGGCCCCGGCGGCAGTGGCGGCAGCGCCCGGATTGAGCGGCGGCGGCTGGCCGGTGATGGGTGCGGTTACGGGCGCCGGCGGCTGATTGGAGAGGGCTCCGGGAACCCCTTGCGGGCCTGCGGCTCCGGGCTGCGAGCTCTCCGTGCTCGACTGGGAGCGGATGGCCGCCTTGTCCTGACCCTGGTTGGGCTTGTAGGTTTCGTCCTCGGATTCGATGTTCGAGAAATCGACATCGGCTGTCACCTGCGCCCGCACGTTGCCGCGGCCGACGATGGGCTCGAGGATGTCCTCGATACGCTTGATCGTCGACGATTCGATCTGCGACAGATAATCGAGCTGCGAGGAATTGAGGCCGGCAACGCTATCGGACTGGCTCGCCAGCAGGGAGCCGTGCTGGTCGACCACCGATACGTTCTTGACGTTGAGCTCCGGCACCGAAGAGGCAACCAGGTGGACGATGCCGGCGACCTGCGCGCGATCCAGTGTCTGGCCCGGATGCAGTTGCAGCAGCACGGACGCCGTCGGCGGCTCCTTGTCGCGCAGGAAACCCGAGGCCTTGGGCAGCGCCAGATGGACGCGGGCCGCAGCCACCGGGGCCAGTGTCTGAATCGAACGCGCCAGTTCGCCCTCGAGTCCGCGCTGGTAGTTGAGCTGTTCCTGGAACTGCGTCAAGCCGAATTTCTGCGACTCGAGAATCTCGAATCCGACGATGGAGCCCTTGGGCAGGCCCTGTGAGGCCAGTTTCAGGCGCGCCTCATGGACTTTCTCGGCCGGAACCAGGATGGTGCCACCGTCCGCGTTCTTGTACGGTATGTTCATCTGCGTCAGTTGCGCCAGTATCGCGCCGCCGTCGCGGTCGGACACGTTGGTGAACAAGATGCCGTAGTTTGGTGTCGTGCTCCACAGCCACGCTGCCGCCACGACGGCAATCATTGCGGCGGCGCCGAGCATGAAAAGTGCGCGGGTACGGGGCGACAGGCGTGAGAAAACGCCCACGTTGGGAAAGGACAGTGCTGCGGTCGTCGGAGTGTCCATCTGCTTTGTTTTGTCGTCCGGGATCACCGGTTTGCGTCAGGTTGCGGCATCCCCATTATTCGGGGACTTGAGGCCCCGAATGCAGCAATAAGGCCACGAAAGGCCGACCGTTTCCACGGGATAGGGCGCATTCGATGCGCCCGCCCTGCCAAACCGCGCCGCACGGCGAGGTGGCCGGTGAATTGCGCCGCCTAACGCTGCCATTACGGCGGATCGGCGATCGCGGCCAACGCTTACATTCGGCGCAATTGCAGTGTGGCGGTCTGCTGTCACGAGGGGCCGCGCAGCGCCTGCATGCAACTTTTCGCGGGGGCGAAAAATGGATCTAGCCAGCATCAATTCGCAGATCGCCGGGGCGGTCGCCAATGCCAAGGGAGTTTTGGGCGCAACAACCCCATCTTCGGCAACCAGCGCCAGCGGCGTCGACTTTGCGTCGACGCTGGATTCAGCGCTCAAATCCGTGAGTCAGACACAGGCCCAGGCAGAAGAACTGCAGCGCCAGTTCCAGCTGGAGAACCCCAATGTAAGCCTGGAGCAAACCATGGTGGCGATGAACACGTCTGCCCTGAGTTTCTCGGCGGCAGTACAGGTGCGCAACCGCCTGGTCCAGGCCTACGACCAGGTCATGAACATGCAGGTCTGATCAAGAAAATCGCGACCTGAGGCCAGAGTGGCCTAGAAGCCCAGACTGGCCAGCAGGTCATCCACTCCGGCCTGGTCGGTCACCACGTCGCTGCGGTTTTCCGGATTGACCACCGGGCCTTCGAGCTTGGCCGAATCGAACCTGGGCCGGTGTTCCTGCGGCGTGGCGTCGATCAGCAGCTTGACGAGCTGCTCCTCCAGATCCGTTGCCAGCGTCACGACTTTGCGTATCACCTGGCCGGTCAGATCGTGGAAGTCCTGGGCCATCATGATGTCGGTCAGTATGGTGTTCGTAAGTTCCGCCTGGCTGTCCAGCGAAGCCAGGAACGCGCAGGTCTCGTCGACCAGCGCCGCGCCGGCCGGGGTGGCCCGCTCGGCCGCTGTGCCAGGTCCTGCCGCGCTGCCCGAGGTGTACGTGGCAACGGCAGCCCAGCGGCCGCGCAATGCCTGGGCGCGGGCCGTGATGTCCGATTGCACGGAGCGCGCATGGTCGACCGAATTGAGCACTTTTTCCGCGGCGTCGCCCGTCAGGCGGGCGATGTAGGCGAGACGGTCGCGAGCGTCCGGCAGGTTGTCGCGGGCATCCGCCAGGCTTTCCTGGTAGCCCAGTTCGCGCATCGCATCGTGCAGCGTGCGCGTCAGGTGACCGATGCGCCGGTAGAGGTCTTCCTGCTCGGCGCCAGCGGTGGGCTGCGCGTGCTGAAGGATATTGACGTCGGTGCTTCCCGCGACGCTCACATCCTGAACGGTAAAACCATCGCTATGACCCATGATTGCTCCGGCGCTCAGGCGGCTTGCTTCGCCAGGATGTTCTGTACTTTTTCTTCCAGCGTCGCCTTGGTGAAGGGCTTCACGATGTAGCCGCTGGCGCCGCTTTGTGCCGCATTGACGATATCTTCCTTCTTTGCCTCGGCCGTCACCATCAGGAAGGGAATGCTCTTGAGGTTTTCGTCCGCCTTGGCGCTCTTGAGCAGCGCAAAACCGTCCATGTTCGGCATGTTGATGTCCGAGACGACGAAATCGAACTTGCTGCTTCGCAGCAGGTTCAGGGCGACCACACCGTCCTCGGCCTCTTCGGCGTTGCTGAAGCCGATTTCCTTCAGCAGGTTGCGGACGATGCGCCGCATGGTGGAAAAGTCATCGACGATTAGGAATCTCGGATCGCTGCTCATGCTGGCTCCTGCGAGGCACAGTCGGGATCGAATGCGCCGTGGCGGTATATCTGAAGACGCAGCAATCCCTCACGGATTGCGGCTCCCGGGTCAAACCATTTTCCGGCGCGGGCGGCAAGTTCAAATGCGGAAAAAGATGCATTGCGCATGGCTATTCCCGTCATGGCGTCGTGGCCGGCGCCGGTGCCGCTTCCGGCGCGGTCGCGCCGGATTCCGGCCCTGCCGCCGCGGCGGGCGTTGCAGCCGTCGTCGCCGATGCCGGGTTGACGATGGATTTTTCCAGCTCGCCGGGATCGCCGGCTTCGATCTCGCCATTGGCCTGCTGCATCCGCTCTTCGGCAAGCTTGTTGAGCACGATGATCGAAATCCGCCGGTTCAGCGGGTTCATCGGGTTATCCCGGTCCAGCAGGCTGGAGTCGGCTAGGCCGACGACGCGGACGATCTTGGTCGTTTCTATGCCGCCGGCAATGAGTTCGCGGCGCGAGGCATTGGCGCGGTCGGCCGACAGTTCCCAGTTGGAATAGGCCTTGTCGCCGTTGGCATACTGGGCCGAATCGGTATGACCCGTGAGCACGATCTTGCTGTCGACGTCGTTGAGAACCTTGCCGAATTCGCGCAGGATGTCGCGCATGTAGTCCTTGACCCGGGCGCTGCCGATATCGAACATCGGCCGCTTGAAGTCATCCACGATCTGGATGCGCAGTCCGTCGGGGGTGATCTCGACACGGATCTGCTCGCGGAACTGGCTGAGCTTTTCACTGCCCTCTATGGCCTGATTCAGGTGCCGCTCCAGTTCCTCCATGCGCGCCCGCTCGGCCTTCATGACCTCGTCGTGCCGGTGCTTCTTGGCCTTGGTCGCGCCCTTTCGCACCTGGCCGGATGAGCGGGTCAGGTCGTCTCCGCCCCCCGTGATGACGGTGTTGGAGTCGCCCGATCCGTCGCCACCGGACATCGACACCTTGAGCGGCGACTGGAAATACTCCGATATTCCCTTGAGGTCCCCCTTGGTGGTCGACCCGAGCAGCCACATGAGCAGGAAGAACGCCATCATGGCGGTCACGAAGTCCGCATAGGCGATCTTCCAGGCGGCTCCGTGGGCGCCATGGCCGCCTTTTTTCACCCGCTTGACGACGATGGTCGATTTGGCCTTTTCGCTGCTGGTCATGCCCGCTGCTCCGCGGCCTCGCGATCAACGCTTTTGCTTGACATGCTTTTCCAGTTCCGTGAAGGTCGGGCGCTCGGTCGAGTAGAGGATCTTGCGGCCAAACTCCACCGCGAGCGCCGGTGCGTAACCCTGCAGGTTGGCCAGCAGCGTGGCCTTGACGCAATTGAGTTCCTTGGTGGACTCGTCGACCTTCTGCTCGAGCAATCCGGCCAGCGGACCGATGAAGCCGTAGGACAGCAGGATGCCCAGGAAGGTGCCGACCAGGGCGGCGGCGATCATCTCGCCCAGCACCGCCGGCGGCTTGCCCACCGAGGCCATGGTCTTGACCACGCCCATGACGGCGGCGACGATGCCGAAGGCCGGCAGGCCGTCACCCGCTTTCTGCAGGGCGTGCGAGGGAGCCATTGCCTCGTGGTGATGCGTTTCGATCTCCTGCTCCATCAGGCTCTCGATCTCGAAGGGATTCATGTTTCCCGAGACCATCATGCGCAGGTAATCGGTGATGAATTCGATGAGGTGGTGATCCGCGGCGATCGTCGGATGCTTTTGAAACAACGCGCTCTTGTGCGGATCTTCCACATCGGACTCGATCGCCATCATCCCTTCCTTGCGGATCTTGGTGAGGATGTCGTAGAGCAGCGCCATGAGCGCCATGTAGCGGACCTTGGTGTATTTGGACCCTTGCAACAGCTTGGGTAGCGCCTTGAAAGTGGCGCCCAGCACCTTGGAGGAATTCGAAACGATGAACGCTCCGCCGGCAGCGCCGCCGATCGTCAGCAGTTCGATCGGCTGCATCAGGACCCCAAAGCTGCCGCCCTCGAGCGCATAGCCCCCGAATACGGCGCCCAGGACAACCACGTAACCGATGATCACAAACATGCTGCTAGACCTCTTCCCCAGTAGGTGCCGCCCCGCGCAATTTCCCTGCGATTTCCGCAGTGGCCCGCCGCCATGGAAAAGATTGCGCTAGCCCCGTTTCGGCACCGACCCCTGCCGACTTGAACCCCTTTCCATTACAGGGTCGGCAGGCTCGTAGGGAAGCCTCGAACTGACGGGGCGCAGGGCGACAATTCCCCGCTTACTTCCCCGGCGCAGGGCAAAAAAAGACCCGGGAGGGCCCGGGTCGAGGTCGGAGGAGAAAAGGTAAAGCGATGAGCGGTGCGGCGAGGGTGACAGCCCTTTCAGGCGACCACTTCTTCCTCGACGCGGACATTGCCGCGGCCCTTGCCGGCACGCGCGGGCGGTTCGCAAAGCCCGCAGACGTAGTTGCGCGTCAGTTCGTAGGTGTGCGTCACGAACTTGCCGCTGCATTTGCAGCAGGCCGTTAGGGTGACCATGCCGGCATCGACGAATTTCACCAGGCGCCAGGCGCGGGTCACGGACAGCAGCGGTTCGAGGTTCTGGGCCGTGATCTGCTCGATATAAAGCTCGTATGCCTTGATGATGGCGTCGATCTCCTCGAGCTCGGTCGTCTTGTTCAGGTATTCGTATATGTTCAGGAACAGCGACGAATGGATATTGGGCTGCCAGGTCATGAACCAGTCGGTGGAGAACGGCAGCATGCCGCGCGCCGGTGATTCACCCTGGACTTCCTTGTACAGGCGCAACAGGCGCTCGTAGGAGAGATCCGTTTCCGATTCCAATACCTGCAAGCGGGCCCCGAGCTTGATGAGCGCGATGGCGCGCTGGATCTGCCGGCTTTCCGTAACGATGCTCTTGATGCGCATGATGGTCACCGATTCCGTTGGTCGATTCAGTTGGCTTCGGCGAAATGGCCGGCCATGACGATATTGGCGTGCAAGCCCGCAACGGCGGCGCCGGGCGCGAGCTTGGAACGCGAATGGCTGGTGAGCAGGTTCCAAACCACGTCGTCATCGAAACGGAACCGCAGGATCAACTGGTTGCTACCGGCGATCTTCATCAATTGGGCCGGGGTGAGCTGCTCTACGATGGCGGCGACCTCATCGGAAACGCCCAGGCGGTAGCGGGCCTGCGCCTTGTCTGAACGGATCATGTGCTGGGCCAGCACCAGATAGGCAAGATTGACTTCCCGGACTTCCTGAAGCAGTTGCTCGTTGACGACCGCGTTGTTGCTCATGGTTTCTCCTGGTTGGGTGGGCCTGCGAAAGCCCGGATTACGTTGCGAAGTGATGCCATTTTCACGATATGCCGCCGACTCCGGTAGCGGGTGGGCGCTATATCGGACGTCGGATCGCGGTAACCCGCCGTGTAGGAATTTCCCTTACAAGACCCGCCCGGGCCCCTGGGAAACGTGGCTGCAGACCCGAAAAAACACGCTTCCAGCCCTAAAGACCGCAGGTGCCATGCCGTAAACCGGTGTAGCAATACTTTCCTCCCCCGCCTCGCGCGCCGTGCTGACCCCCGTCACCGGCGCGCTTTTTTTTTGGACACGGGAGTGTGGATAGCGATGGCCGGTGCAAACGTGCCATCAGTGAT
>CAIQGU010000432.1 GCA_903871435.1 uncultured Burkholderiales bacterium
CGCTTTGAAGCGGGCCTCGTCCTGGAAGGTTGGGAAGTCAAGAGCATACGGGCGGGTCGGGTACAGATGAACGAGGCCTACGTCATCGTGCGGGGCGCCGAACTGTTCCTGCTCAATTCGCACATCAATACCCTGCCCACGACGTCCACGCACGTCATCGCGGACCCCACTCGCACGCGCAAGCTGCTGCTCAAGGCCGATGAGATCCGCAAGCTCATCGGCAAGGTGGAGCGGTCGGGCTATACGCTGGTGCCACTGGACCTGCACTTCACGCGCGGGCGGGTGAAGCTCAACGTCGGGCTGGCCAAGGGCAAGCGGGAGTTCGAGAAGCGCGCGGCCGAGCAGGACCGGGATTGGAAGCGGCAGCAGAACCGCCTGCTCAAGCAGCGGTCGAAATAACGAAATCCGCATTGTCTCGTCGGTGCCGTGAGAATTCGTGCCGGCAATTCGCCCGGATGCAAATAAGCCGGCCTTGACCTGCCAATTTCACGCTTCATTCATCAAGCGCTCGCCCCGTGCGACGCGCCTAGTGCGCTGCGTTAAAGCAGAGGAACCCCGACAATAAATACGATACCGATACTCTTTATCGGTGATCAGCGCAGCCATTTCTCAGGGATCATGGGTGAGCGATCGCCATGGGTCGCAAATTCATGCAAATGGATCCGCTGCCGTTGCTGCATTGACGGACTTTGACATCACCGCCGAGATTCGATGGAAAGAAGGCGTGCCCGAAGAACTTCCGACTGGTATCGCGTCCGTTCTATCCGCAGGCCTGTTGCCGATGGCCGATGCGGGCGGCGCGGCGAGCGCATATGGTCGACGGCGTGCAATCGCAAGTGGACGCCGTCCGCACCCGGTCGCCTATTGCCTTCTTCTTTGTCTCGCTTTTTTGATGGCACCCGTGACGCAAGGCCAGGTACCGGCGCCCAGCCAGCTGACGCCTCCGACACTGCGGCCCGCTGACCCTCCCGCACATCCACCCGCCGCTCCCACGCCGCCCGCCCATGAAGCGCCTGCGCAACGCGGCCAGGAATCCGCGCTTTCCTCGATCAACGTCCAGGTGGACAGCATAGTGGTCGAGGGCGGTTTCGAAGACCTCGCCAAAACGAGCCAAAGCTTGCTGGGGCAGTACTCCCATCGCCGCATTAACGGCGAGGAGATCTTCCGGGTGGCCGGGGCGCTTGAACAGGCATATGTGAGCGCGGGATATCTCCTGGTTCGAATATCCATGCCCGCGCAAACACTGCGTGATGGGGCCGTTTTGCGGCTACGCCTGATCGACGGCACCATTGAAGATATCAACGCCGACCAGGTTCCGGCGCGCGTACGCAGGACGGTGCTCAAACGGGTTTCGCCCTTGATCGGCCGCCGGGCCATCCGTCTGACGGATTTGGAGCACTATCTCCTGCTCGCGGGAAATATCGGGGGCGTGCAGTTGCGCAGCACGCTGGTTGCCGGCCAGGCAGCCGGCACCTCGCGCCTGGTCCTTGCTGCTACTCATAAAATATTCGCGGGCACGATGTCGGTGGATAACCGCCTGAGTAGTGCGCAGGGTCCATGGGAAGCCGCGCTGTCCTGCAGCGCCAGCTCCCTGCTGGGGTGGGGCGAACAGCTCTACGGCTATGGTTCCGGCGCCAAGCCCAATATGCCGGCCCGGTTTGGTCGTGCGCTCGGCGTGGCGGGTGGCGGTTTCGTGCTGCCGCTGCTGGCGGGGGGCCTGAGCGTGAATCCGGAGTACACCGTTTCGAAGACGCGCACCGACGCGCAAGCCCAGATACCGGCGACCAACGGCGTTTTCGAGCGCGCCGCCCTGCGGCTGACACAAGCACTGACGATTTCACGCGCTGAAAACGATGAAATCACGCTTTCGGTGGAGTCGCTACGCCAGACGGTGGAACTCCCGCAGTTCGGGGTCCAGCTCAACGCCGACCGGTATCGCGCGGCCCGCCTGCAATGGTCGCAGCAGATTCGCGTAGCTAACGGCCTGGTCGAATCCGCGGGCCTGACCCTGTCGCGCGGACTCGGCGGCCGTTCCGCAAAGGATGCCGCGACCAGCGGAATTGCACTCTCGCGTCAGGGCGCGCAGGATAATTTCTCGACCCTGGCCGGGCGGCTGGATCTCGTACAGCCGGCTGGAGTGTTGCAGTTTCGCTTTACCGCGGCCGGGCAGACCGCGTTCCACCAGGCCGTGTTCCGCTCCGAGCAATTTGCGCTGGAGGGCCCTGAAGGCATCTCGGCGTTCGCGCCCGGCAGTTTGCCAGTTGACCAAGGCAGCACCGTGCGCGGACAACTCGAATACCCCTGGGGCAGGAGCGTCCGTACGGGCGTTGGCAGCCTTACGCCCTACCTCATGGTGGCGCACGGCGCCGGCGACATCAATCGGCCCAGCAACGCCGAGCCGCACGCGGTACATGCCAACGCCTGGGGCGCCGGGCTGGTTTCCGCGTGGTCGGCCAGCGAATCGGACCGCGGCGCGCAGTTGCAACTGGAAATTGCCCACGGCAGTTCGACGCTGGCCGCCAACAAGGACGGCTTCTATGCCCACGCCTCCCTGGTCGTTCGTTTCTGAGCCGCTGCCATGAGACACCGCTCCGCCGGCGCCTTGCTTTTTGCTTCGTTTGCCGCGGCAATCGCCGTGCAGCCCGTGCCCCTTTGGGCACAGACGGCAGCTACCCCCCCGCTGCCCCTGCCTGCCAACGGCAAGGTGATCGCCGGCAACGCCAGGATCAAGCTGACGGCGCCCGGCACCCTCACCGTCACGCAATCCACCACGCGATCCGTGATCAATTGGCAAACCTTCTCGATCGGTGCTGGAGATGCGGTGGTGTTCCAGGCCCCCAGCAGCGCCGCGGCGACGC